>NZ_QOBB01000230.1:0-10739 GCF_024704855.1 Burkholderia sp. HAN2018
CGAACGGCGCGACGACGCTCGCGAGCACGGCGCCGCCCATGATCGACGTCGAATAGACGCCCATCGCACCGCCGATCCGCGTCGCGAAATGGGCCTTCACGAAGCCGGGCAGCAGCGCCTGCACCATCGCGATCCCGACACCCGCGCAGCAGGCGCTCGCGAGCAGCAGCCACGCGTGCTGCGCGCCGATGCGCGACACGCAGGCCAGCCCGATCAGCGCGACGCCGAGCCACACGCCGCCCGCGATGCCGGTCACGCGCTGCAGGCGCCGCGCGCTCAGCGCGCCGAGCCCCATCAGCAGGATCGGGATCGTCGTCAGCAGGCTGGCCGCGCCGTCGCCAATGCCGGTCGCGCGCTGGATCATGTCGAGCAGCGGGCCGACCGCGGCGAGCGCCGGCCGCAGGTTCAGCCCGACGAGCACGATGGCGGCGAGCCGCCATCCGGGGGAAGTGAAGCGATTCATCGCAAGGCCCTCGAAATCGGTGCGCGGCCCCGAACGGGCGCCGCGCGATTTTCATGTAAAGTATCTCGACGTCAAGATAAACGCTGATTTATCTCGACGTCAAGATAACTGGCAGGCCGAGGAGGGTTAATGGATCAGGTGGATCGAGCCGCGCATGCGCTCGCGCAATGGCGTAACGAGCGTCCGGATCTCGACGCGTCGTCGATGGTGGTGATGGGGCGGCTGCAGGAAGCGGCGCTCGTGATCGCGCGCGACCGTCTCAATCCGCTGTTCGCGCGCTACGGGATGCAGCCGGGCGAATTCGACGTGCTCGCGACGCTGCGGCGCGGCGGTGCGCCGTTCGCGCTGACGCCGACGGCGCTGTACGACGCGCTGATGATGTCGTCGGGCGGGATGACCGCGCGCATCGACCGGCTGCAGAAGGCCGGCTGGGTCGAGCGCCGGCCGAACCCGGCCGACGGGCGCGGCACGCTCGTCGCGCTGACGGATACCGGCCGCGCGCTGATCGACGAAGCGGTCGTCGCGCACATCGACAACCAGCGCGCGTTGCTGGCCGTGCTGTCGGATGATGAGCAGGCGCAGTTGTCGCGACTGTTGGAGAAACTGCTGGCGGGGCTGGGGGGCGGGGCGCCGGGAGAGCCGGAAGGCAAGTAGCGCCGCGGAATGCGTCATGCACATGCACGCCGCGGGCAAAAACAAGGTTCTTCGTGAATTTTCGTGGATGTCGCTTGGCGACCCGAAGCGGACGATCAACGCGCCTTAAAGTGGGCATTCATTGGTTACTCGGGCGACAGTTTGATCCGTCAGCAAGAGAATCTGAGTGACGGAACCCGCGAATGCCCTGCCCAAGGTCGCCGCGAACAGTACGAACAGCGCCGCCAGGATAACGCGATCGCGCCCGAAACGGCGGGCGAGCGACGGCGTCGGCAATGCCAGTAGCCCCATGAGCACGTCGGGGATCGACGGCAGCAATGGCCCGATCGACACGATGCCCGGCCGCAGATTCACACCAATCAGCACCAGGCAAGCGACAACGGATTGTTGCGCCGACCGCTTCCGACCGGTATTTCCAGCGGCGCACCCACATCGCTCACTTCGTGATTGAACTGATTACCCGACATGCTCTCGATCCTCAATGCTGTTTACGGGGCGGCCATTGACTGCCGCCCCGGCGCAGCAGGTCAGGCAACGGCGTCCGGAAGGAAACCTGCATCGATCTCGATCTTCGACAGGTGCGCGACCGTGTTGACGAGCGTCTTGCCGGCTACGGCCATCGCAATCGCCACCGCCGCGCGGCGGTCGAAGCCTGCCGCCTTCAGCGCGTTCACGTCGCTATCCGATACCTGCGTGCGCTTCGATGCAATGGCTGTCGCGAACTGGCGCACCGCTTCGAGCTTCGGATCGGCAAGCGCGCTGCCGGTACGCAACGCGTCGACCACGTCGGCGGGGGCACCGAGCCTGCCGGCCAGCGTCGCGTGGACGGCCACGCCATAGTCCGCGGCATTCACGCGGCTCGCGGCCGCCATTGCGACCTGCTGCGCCACCGCATCGAGGGTCGTGGTACCGAGAGAATGAAGCCACTGCAGGTAAGCCGATAGCACCGGCGGTTCGACCGCAAGCGCGTGGCCGAGATTCGGCACGAAACCGAATACGCCGCGCATCGCATCGAACAGCGGCTGCGCCTCCGCCGACGCAGACACGTCGTCCAGTGCGCCAAACAGCGCCTGACCTTGTGCGACGTCCAGCGTCCGTGCGAAGAACGCGCGAATGATGCCGGCCACTTCGTCCAGATGCGATTCGAGCGGGAAATGACCGCCATCGACGAAATGCACCTCGGCATCGGGGATATCACGCTTGAATGCCTCGGCTCCCGCAGGTAGGAAAAACGGATCGTGCTTGCCCCACACAGCCAGCGTCGGCGGACGATGCGTGCGGAAGTATTCGTGGAAGCGCGGATAGGCTGCGACGTTCGCCTTGTAGTCGCCGAACAGGTCGAGCTGGATATCGTCGTTACCCGCGCGGTCGAGGAAGTGCTGGTCGAGCGTGTAGCTCTCCGGCGCAATATGTGACGTATCCGCCTCGCCATGCTGGTACTGGAACTGCGTGGTGCCGGCCGTCAGGAAACCGCGCAGTTGCTCACGGTTCGCATCGGACGGGTCCTGCCAGTAAGCACGCATCGGATTCCAGCCGTCGCTCAGGCCTTCCTCGTACGCGTTGCCATTCTGCGAGACGAGTGCGGACACGCGATCCGGGCGCGACGCAGCCAGGCGGAAGCCCACCGGCGCGCCGTAATCGAAAACGTACAGCGCATAGCGCGTCAGGCCGAGCGTGTCGGTAAAGCTCTCGATCACTTCCGCGAGATGGTCGAAGGTGTAGCCGAACGTATTCGCTTCCGGGGCGTCGGAGAAGCCGAAACCGGGCAGGTCCGGCGCGATCACCCGGTACTTGTCGGCGAGACGCTCGATCAGCCCGCGATACTGGTGGCTCGAAGTCGGGAAACCGTGCAGCAGCAGCACCGCGGGCGCGTCCTTCTGACCGGCTTCCCGGTAGAACAGATTGAGGGCCGAGCCGGTACGACGATCGGCGACGGAGGTGGTTTGATACGTCACGAGTATGGACATCGAAAATCTCCTGAATCACTGAAAGAGGCGTCGGTCTGAATTATCTGTACCGAACGATCGGTACAGTACGTCCGGAAATTACGGACGTCAAGGGTTGATTTAACGAGCGAGGCAACTTACCCTTCCGCTTGTACCGAACGATCAGTACTTTTGGGGAAGCGAAAAGATCTATGGCCACTGCTCAGGCATCGAAGGACGAAATCATTGACCGGCTGTTCACGGTGTTCCGGGATCGCGGCTTCGAGGGTGCGTCGATCACCGATCTGTCGCGCGCAACCGGTCTCGGCAAGTCGAGCCTCTATCACCACTTCCCCGACGGAAAGGAGCAGATGGCCGAGGCTGTGTTGGAGCGCGCGACAGCGATAATCGACAGCGAAATCCTGAACGCGGCGCGATCGTCCGGCACGCTAAAGGCCCGCATTCGCAAAATCGTGGCCACGCTGGACCAGATGTACGTCGGTGGGCGCGCCCCCTGCGTGCTCGGTCAACTCGCCACGGCCAATATCGGCTCGGTTGCGAAACAGGGTTTGTTGCTGGCGTTTTCGCACTGGATCGACGCCATCGAAGCTTTGGCGCGTGAAAGCGGCATGTCGCCGGCACGGGCGCGGCATTTCGCGGAGGACTGGGTTGCTCGCCTGCAAGGGGCGCTCATCCTGCAGGCGGCAAACAGCGATCTCGGGCCGTATAAGCGGGCCATGGCCGCGTTGCTCGAACTTTCGAAGGACGGCAAGGATCACGCTCCGGAGTAAGTCTCATCGCCACCTTCTGATGGCGTCTGGTGATTCTGGAGGCTACATGGGGTATCGGCAGGCGAATCGCACGCACTGAACTGTCCATTGCCGCGCGCGGCATGTGACGCTCCGGCTACCCCTCAAATATTTCCAGAGTCAACCGGGCGACTCGCCCATGCCGCATCTTGATAATCGTGTCCCGGTACATAAGGCTTCAGCAGAAAGGGATGACGCCGCGTCAGCCCATCCGCGAAAAAATACCAGTCGCCGATCGAGCTTTGATCCGCTTCGTACGTCTTGTCGCGGGGAACGCGTTGCTGGATCCGGGGCCACAGGTCGGCATGTAAATCGCGCCATCGCGACGGCCTGCCGTTGTCGGTCGCCGGGATGAACGTCTTGATGCTGTAGCAGTCGTCTCGCACTTCACCCACAAATACGCCTTCTTCGCACGCGAGGCCCAACTGCAACCATTTCTCCCGGTAGATCCACGGCTGCAACCAATAAATATTCGCCATGGCGGTGTAGAGGCGTGTGCGAACCTCGTCCTCGCCGGTTCGGCCCGTCCGCTGAATGATCCGTTGCATCGCATGCTGGCTAACCTCGATCCGGTACATCAAACCGTCTTCCGGCCGAGCAACTGACGAACAGACAAGGAAGAAGAAATCCAGCCCGCCAGTGGCGCCACGTTGCTCGAACAATCCGCAGTACAGGGTCATTTCGCCAAGGCGTATCAGCGGAAACGTGACCAGGTGCTTGTCGAGTTCTGGCTTCAGCACACGTTCCATGTAGCGGAATGCCTTCCTGCCGCTCATCCCGGGTCGCCATTGCTTTGATACCCGCTTTATCGCGCCATCAAATACCCTGAGAAACGTGAACTGAGACGTCGCGTCTGAAATGGATCTTGCTCGTCCCTTCGCTATACGCGGATCTACGAAGCGCGGATGGTCCATGATTCATCGGACCTCTGCCGCATGCGGTCGATGTGCCGGGTCGGCCACAACGGGAAAGTCGATATGACCGCGCTGTCTGGCTACGCTCGCAGCGAATTTCACGACCGCTTCGGCCTTCGGATCCTTCGATCCACCGCTGCGGTTAAGTTCAATTTCGTCCGGGGATAGCTTTGCGAAGTTGGTGGCGAGAAAACGATGCGCGGACAGGCAGTAGTCCGATCCATTGACTTGCGCAACCGCCAACGCAATGCGCTCACGGTTCCTGGAATCGAGCGTGGTGGACAGGCCGTCCTGAAAAGCCGCAAATGCTGCCAATGCGACCGGGCTGCTGCCGATGAGACGGTAGAAATTCGGCACGACGCCCAGCTTCTGATAGACAACGTCCAGTATCGGCTTACTCTCGACTGGAGCATCGTCTCGCGTAGAGATGTGCAAACGGGACATCGACAGTTCCTTCACGAATCGCCGCGCCCGTCAGGCGCGACAATCCAACGTGATTGCTTCAATAGACGTGTTCCGACCGACCACGCGCGCATGGAGAATTGCGCATGGTCAGAGCGGAGCAACCAGCCATCGAGACCAGGCAGCCGGACACTTCATACGGCGCCCAGTCCGCCCGGGCTTCAGGCGGCCTCACGGGCCCGGGTCTGAAGCGGCGGGAACGTCGCGTCGATGTCGGTCTTGAACGTGTTGTTGAAGAGGTTGGTGATGAAGCTGAACGCGGTCTCGGCGACGATGTCAACGATCTGCTCTTCGGTGTAACCCGCAGCACGCACGGCTTCGACATCCGCGTCTTCGATGTGACCGCGCGACGTGGCGATCTTGTAGGCGAACTGCAGCGCGGCGTCGGCCTTGGGATCGGTCGAATGACCGTCGCGGTTGAGTTCCATGTCTTCCGGCGTCAGCCCCTGCAGCTTGGCGCCGAGATAGGTGTGCGCCGACAGGCAGTAGTTGCAGCCGTTCACTTCGGCGGTCATCACGTGGATGCGTTCCCGGGTCTTGTGACCGAGACTCCTGCCGAGCGCGCCGTGCATGTCGGCGATCGCCTTCAGTGCATCGGGGGATTGCGAGATCAGGGCGAAGAAGTTCGGGATCACGCCGAGAACTTTTTCGTAGTTCGCGAGGATCGGTTGCGCTTTGGCGGGAGCAGCTTCTTTCGAGGGGATTGCAAGGCGGGCCATGAGATTTCTCCGTTGATCCGAGCCACTGCGGCTTCGGTAGGAGAGATAGTAGGGACTTCCGCCCAAAACAATAATTGGCTATTTTCGAGAACCGACCTTCCATTCAACGAAAGTACCGAGGAATGGGAAAGGGGCGCATTCGGTAGAGCGAACGCCTGTCAGGCTTTACCCAGCTCCGACATCGCCGAGCGCAACCGGTCGGTTGCGAAGTCGAGGAAGACCCTCATCTTGAGCGGCAACAGCCCGCGCTCTCCGTGGATGAGACTGACAGGAACCGACTCGACATCGAACTTCGGAAGGACGTGGACAAGCTCCCCGGTGCGGAGCGCGGCATCGCAGTGGTAGCGGTACACCCTCGTCAAACCGGTGCGACGGAGCGCTGCCTGTACGGCAGCCTCAGCGGTGGTGACGGACAGGCGCGGAATGATGTTGACATTGAAATCACGTTTGGTTGCCGGATCCCGAAACCACCATGTTGCGGTGGAAGGGCCAGTGAAGACAACGCACGGAAGCTTTTCCAGGTCAGTCGGGTGTTTGGGTTTGCCGTGCGCAGCTAGCAGGTCCGGCGAAGCGCACACCAGTGTATCCATAGCGCCAACACGGGTTGCAATCATGTTGCTGTCCGGCAAGGTGCCGATGCGAACGGCCATGTCAACGTGGTCATCATAGAGATGAAGGTTCCGATCGGAGAGAACCAACCGGACGTTGATCTCGGGATAGGCAGCCAGGAAGTCCGTGACAATGGGCAGGATGTACATGTGGCCAAACAGCACCGGCGCGGTGAGAACCAGCTCTCCGCGTGGAGTGGTGTACTCGCCGGCCGCAGCTCGTTCGATTTCCTCGATCTCTTCCAAGATGCGTTTGGCGGACTCGACGTAAGCCTGGCCGGCATCGGTCAAGGTCAGCTTGCGCGTTGAACGATGCAGCAATTTCGTGCCGAGGTACTCTTCGAGTTCCGTGACCTTCCGGCTGACGGTCGGGAGCGGCATGTTCAAAGCCTTCGCGGCCGCAGTGAGGCTACCTTTTTCGATCGTGAGCAGCACGATCGACATTGCTTCCAGTCGATCCACTTAATCTTCCACCCAATGAAAGATGATTCATGGATGCAAAAGTATCATTTTTCTGGATGAAACATTCGGAGTGCGCCGAATGAATGCTGCGGATGGCTGCTTCTGGCCGAAAGCAGTCACCCAGCATTAGGCGTCACATCAGGCGAAACCAAGTTCGAGACGCTCAAATTGGATACTCGAACATTCCGATGTAGACCAGTTCGAATCCTTCGCCTTGCACTGACCTTGGCGATTTTATCTGTTCGCAATTTATGAAAATCAGCGCGTTCGCATCTCCCAAATTTGCGGCGCGCGCCGCTTCACATAGCGCTTCCGACCATTTGTCCGAGTACGAGTGAGGTGCAAAGAACTCTTCCAGTGAAGTACCCGACTGTCGCAGCCCTGTTTCCATGAAGTCATGGTCACAGAAGAACTCACCCTGGGAGCCGTAGAACTCGGAAACTGGTCGACTTTCATCCTCGCCGTAGTGTTCTGCGAGAAAGATTGAAAATCGGGAGGTGTCAGTTATCCGGCCAAGATAGAAATGAGAAGCTTCCATTCTATGCATCGTTGGTTGACTCCCCTTGAGCGCAAAGAAAATTGCATTCCTTCACCTACTGAGCGGCTGCCTCAAGCCGACTGTCGACGTAGACATTACGTTGCAGCCAGCGCGGAGCAGGGCTTCCGCGCCTCCCCCCAAAAACTCGGCCCACTGCGGATCTACCGACTATCCAGCTTGCCTTGTCCTCGTGAATCGTACGTGTTGCACAAACGCGCGATGCCGTAGCCTCTGCGGAAAGCGGCGGTTCTGGGAAATTTCTTGCAGTATGCCGGCTATCTCGTCGTCAACGGCCAGGCCTTGCCCCAACCAACCGATCGCGAGGTCACACCAATATGGAGTTGGCCATCGTAGTCCAGCGACAGCGACGTCGCGCGCGGAATCGATGTTCGAAGCGAAAGCCGTCAAGGGGTGTTCAAGTGGCTTGACTATTGAGGGCGATTTCATCTCGGATCTTGTTCAACTTGGTAGGGGACGTCGCGTGCAAGGTGAGTCTGATCGATTGTCATCCGTGTAGGCGCCCACGTCGACCGACAGCTTCTGACCGAACACCAACCGTCTCCCCAGCATCCCCCGGAAAATCGCAATGCCCCTCGCAAGCCCGCTGCCCAATGCGGCGGGCGTTTCAAGTCCATAGCTACGCGGGCCGCACAACGCGCGACCCGCCCAGCCGCTCAGCCCCGCGCCGGAATATTGAGCCCACGCGCAACGGCCGGACGCGCAACAAACGCATCGAGCACCCGCTTGACGTTGCGGAATTCGCTGAAGCCGACCAGATCGCCCGCTTCATAGAAACCAACAAGATTTCGCACCCACGGGAAGATCGCGATGTCGGCGATCGTGTAGGCATCGCCCATCACCCACTGGCGGTTCGCGAGATGCGCGTCGAGCACGCCGAGCAGGCGCTTCGACTCGTCGACATAGCGGTCGCGCGGGCGCTTGTCCTCGTAGTCGCGGCCGGCGAACTTGTGGAAGAAGCCGACCTGGCCGAACATCGGCCCGATGCCGCCCATCTGGAACATCACCCACTGGATCGTCTCGTAGCGGCCCGCGAGATCCTTCGGGATCAACTGGCCCGTCTTGTCCGCGAGATAGATCAGGATCGCGCCCGATTCGAACAGCGGCAGCGGCTTGCCGTCGGGGCCGTCCGGATCGATGATCGCCGGGATCTTGTTGTTCGGGTTCAGCGACAGGAACGCGGGCGAGAACTGGTCGTTCGTGTCGAAGCGCACGAGGTGCGGCTCGTACGGCAGGCCGGTTTCCTCGAGCATGATCGACACCTTGACGCCGTTCGGCGTCGGCAGCGAGTAGAGCTGGAGACGGTCGGGATGCTGGGCCGGCCACTTTTGCGTGATCGGGAAGGCGGACAGATCGGGCATGAAGGTTCGCTCGTCGAAGTGAATGACTTGCGCACCGTCCTTGCTGCCGCGCGCCACGACCGGTGGCGCGGCGGCGGGACGGCGCGCGCCGAAAACGCCCACTGTAGCCGATCCCGGCGATCGATGCTGGTGGCGGCTGCGCGCGGCGGTCGCCGAGGGTCACCAATGGCCGCCACACGTCCGCCACACGCCCCGCAGCCGTCAAAAGTTATGCCGCAGCCCGACCATCGCGGCCGTCGTGCCGACGCCCGGCGCGACCGGCTGCCCGTACACGAGCATCTGGTCCATCGTGCCGCGGTTGTTCACGTGGCCGACCTGCGCATAGACCGTCGTGCGCTTCGACAGGCTGTAGTCGGCCGCGAGCACGACCGACATCGACTTGTTCGCCGAGACGTTGCGATCCTTCAGGTAATACACGGCCGAGCTCACCTGAAGGAAAGGCGTGAAGCGATAGCCGATGCCGGCCGACAGCATGTCGAGGTTCACCTTGTCCGCATGCGACGGATTCCGGCCGTTGCCGTACGACGCCGACACCGAGAAGTCGCGGATCGTGTATTTCGCGCCGACGTAGACGAAGCGGTTGTTGTCGACGCCGGTCGGCGCGACGCCCGGCGCCGGGTTCGTGTCGTGCCCGTTGTAGTAGACGGCCGACGCGTTCAGCCCGTAGTTCGCATACTTGAGCACGACCGATTCGCGCGTGCCGCCCTGGAACTGCCCGGCCACGCCGCCCGGCGCGTATTCGAGCGCGATCGACGCGCCTGCGAACACCGGCGACTGATAGACGAGCGCATTGCTGTCGTACAGCGCGCCGATCGCGCCGTTGGTGCTCGTCCCGGGCCAGCCGGCCGCCGTGTTCAGGCCGAGCCACGCGGTCAGCACGCTGCCGAAGAACTGCGCGTTGCGCACGTCGGTGTCGGCCATCGCGTAGATCATCGGCACGATCTGGCGGCCGGCCGTGAAGGTGCCGAACGGGCCCGACACGCCGAGCGACGCGACCTGGTTGAAGATCGCGACGGCGCCCGGCGTATCGCTCAGCTGCAGCTTGCCGGTGCCGCTGTCGAACGAACCCTGCAGCTTGAAGTTGACCTTGTAGCCGCCGCCGATGTCCTCGCTGCCCTTGATGCCCCAGAAGCTCGAGTAGATGCCGCCGTCCTTCATGCGGAACACCTTGCCCGTATTCGGCGCGGTGGGGCTGAACGACGCCGCCGACGTGCTCTGGTACAGCAGGCCCGTGTCGATCACGCCGTAGAGCGTGACGGAGGATTGCGCGTGCGCGAGCGCCGAACAGCCGGCAAGCGCCGCGAGCGCGGCCAGTTTCGTCTTCATGAAGTCTCCAGGATCGTATTGGACCGGAAGGGATCGAGCCCGTCCGGGTGAAGCGGGGAAGCAACGAGGCGGGCGGGAAGACGTGACAGGGGGCGCCCGCGCGAGCCATGCGGAAAGACTACGCAACGGCGGGCGGCCGCTCCCCCCCATGCGCGGGGGGCAGGGTTGCGGAGAATCGCGGGAGGTGGGGGCGGTTTCGCCGCCCGATCGGCGAAACCGGCGTTACGGCGCGCTTTCGAGCAGGCCGAGCACCAGTGCGCGGCGCACCGCATGCTTGCGCGAGCTGGCGTCGAGCTTGCCGAACAGGTTCTTCAGGTGCCACTTCACGGTTTCCTCGCCGACGGCGAGCGCCACCGCGATCTCCTTGTTCGACAGGTTGCGCGCGAGCAGCTCGAGAATCGCGCGCTCCTTCGGCGTCAGCACGACGCTCGGCACCGCGCGCGGGCTGGCCGCGCCGCGCGGGGCAGGCGGCACGATACG
>NZ_QOBB01000231.1:0-10702 GCF_024704855.1 Burkholderia sp. HAN2018
CGGCCTGACCGGCAGCTCGAACGGCGGTGCCGCGGGCGGCGCCGGCAACCTGCTGTCGCCGGTGACGAACCTCCTCGGCGGTCTGCTGGGCGGCGGCACCAAGAAGTAACGCTTTACCTATCAGAACCACAGGCCAATGGCCGGGCGCGCATCCATACAAAGCCCGGCCGACGGCCGGCGTCACCCGCCAAGCGGGGGCGCCGGCCTTCACCCGTACGAGGATCCGATCATGAACTCCACGCTTGACGGCATCGCCGCGGTCCAGGACCGCCCGCCCCGTTCCGCCACGCCCCTGCGCGCCGGCCTGCTCGGCATCGCCGCCGGACTGTTCGCGCTGTGGATCACGCGCGGCCAGCCGACTTTCGATGCGGCCACGCGCGCGGTCATCGCCAGCCTCGCGATCATCGGCACGATCGCGCTGCACGAAATCTTCATCTCGCGCGTCTACCTGCGTCCGAGCGCGGGCCTGTCGCGGCAGGCCGTCCGCCCGCTCGGCATCGCGCGCGTCGCGACGCGGCTCGGCGCGCTGGCGTCGATCTATGCGGGCATCGGCGCGATCTACTGGCTGCTGCCCGAATACCACGGCGCGTTCTACCGGCCGTTCTGGTCGCTGCTGCGCTCGCTCGCGCCGTACGTGATCGTCGCCGCGCCGTTCTACTTCGCGTGGATGGATCGCCACCAGCGCGAGACCGACGACGCGTACCTGCTGTGGGGCCGCTTCCTGTTCCGCCGCGAGCAGCCCGCGAGCTGGAAGCCGGTGCGCGAGATGCTGGCCGGCTGGGGCGTGAAGGCGTTCTTCCTGCCGCTGATGACCGTCTACCTGTCGAAGGACGCCGATCACCTGACCGCGTCGCTCGCGAACGCGATGCACGCGCCGGCGACGATCGCGACCTTCATGTTCATGTACGACCTGTCGTTCACGATGGACCTGATGTTCGGCACCGTCGGCTACCTGTGCACGTTCCGCATCCTCGACAGCCACGTGCGCACCGTCGAGCCGACGACGCTCGGCTGGGTAGCCGCGCTGATGTGCTACCAGCCGTTCTGGTCGCTGTTCTCGAACAACTACATCCGCTACGAAGGCACGTTGTTCTGGGACAACTGGCTGCTGTCGGCCCCGACGCTGCGCGTGATCTGGGGCACGGTGATCATCCTGCTGCTGCTGACCTACGCGCTGTGCACGATCTCGTTCGGGCTGCGTTTCTCGAACCTCACCAACCGCGGGATCATCACGTCGGGCCCGTACCGCTTCACGAAGCATCCGGCGTACATCACGAAGAACCTGTCGTACTGGATGGTGTCGGTACCGTTCGTCGAACCGCTCGGCTGGCAGGTCGGGCTCATGCACTGCGCGGGGCTCGTCGCGGTCAACCTGATCTACTACACGCGGGCGAAGACCGAGGAACGGCACCTGATGCGCGACCCCGACTATCGCGCGTATGCCGAATGGATCGCGCAGCACGGGTTGTTCGCGCGGATGAGGCAGGCGTTCGGGCAACGCGCGCCGGCCTGACACGGCGGCACAAGGCGGGGCCTGCGGCCCAGCCCACGGTTGACGGCACCGGCCGCGCGCCCGCGACTCCGCCGGAGCGCCGCGCCGCCGGAAATCGCCGTGCGTCGCCGCGCGCGCTCAGTCGAAACCGACGCCGCGAGCGCGCCCGTCATGCAGATGGCCGGTCGCACGCGTCAGCCTCCTGATCGCGACGAAGCTCGCGAGGCCCATGCCGAAGCAGCAAGCCGCCAGCGGCCACGCGGTGGCCCCGTCGAACACCAGCGTCGCAAGCGTGCCCACGCCGGTGACGATCACGCTCTGCACCGCGTAATAAAGCGCCACTGCCTTGCCGGCGACATCGCCGAAATCGCGCAGCGCACCGTTTGCCGTCACCGCCGACATCAGCACGATGCCGACCGCAACCAGCCACATCGGCATCACGAACGTCGCAAACGACGGCTTCGTCAGGATCGTGCCGAGCGCCAGCACGATCGCGCCCGCCATCATCGCGACCGCGCCTCGCGCCACGCAGCCCGCCTCGCCCCACTTCGACACGAATCTCCCGGCGAAGCGCGAGACGACGACCATGACGATCGCGACAGTCGCAAAGGCCACGCTGAACGACACGCGCGAGTAACCGGCCACACCGACCAGCACGCGCGGCGCGGTCGAGAAGAACACGAAGAACGCGCCCATCGAGGCCGCAAACGCGAGCGTGTGAACCCGGAACGGCCGGCTGCCGAGAATCGATGCGACGGACGGCCCCTGCCGGTTTGCCGTCCGCGGACGCGTTTCGTGCCAGCGCGGCCACGCGCGCCCGCATGCCAGCAGCCCCAGCAGGCCGAGCATCGCGAAGATCGCGCGCCATCCGCAGGCCGTCGCGATGGCCGCGCCCAGCAGCGGGCCCAACGCCGGCACGAACGCCAGCATCGCGCCGAACTGGCTGTAGATGATGCGGCCTTCGGGGCGATCGGCGTAGACATCGCGAACGGTTGCGAACGTGGCGACGAGCGCCGCCGCGGCGCCCAGCGCCTGCAGCGCGCGCAGCACGACGAACGGGACGCCGCCGGTGGTGACCGCAAGCGCCAGGGAAGCCGCCGAAAAACACAGCGCGCCGCCCAGCATCACAGGCCGTCTGCCGATGCGATCCGACAACGGGCCGAAGATCATCTGGCCCAGGCCGAGGACGACCATGTAGACGCTCAGCGTCAACTGGACGACGGCCGGCGACGTGCCGAGCGCGGACGGCATCTCCGGGATCACCGGCAGGTACACGTCCATCGCCAGCGAAGCGAGGAGATCGAAAGGGGCCATCAGCAGGAGCGCCGACGGCAACGAATGGGCCCACACGGGCGTGGATTGTTCAGGCATGACAAGGCATCCGCTCAGAAAGGGAAATCTGGCGGCGATCTGCCTGGTCAGCGATGGACAACGGGAGATCGCCGCAACGACCGGTTGACGAAGGTCGTTGCGGCTCAGCGATCCGTGGACGGGCCAGCTCCCATGGAGGAATCCTTGCGTGGTGCGTTTTGCGTTGACCGTGCAGTGTAGTCGGTTCGCCAGGCCGGCACCAGCCGGGCGCGCGGTGCACGGCAGCGACTGTCCGGCCGGCCCTCCGCTCAGGCTACGGCATGCTCCCATGCGGCCAATTGTCGCGAAACGATGCGATTCTCCGCGTTTCGTCGCTTTTCTCCACCGATACGATTGCCCGCTCCCGGCGCCTCGCGTATGGTGCTGGCCGTCCGCGCCCGATCGGTCGCCCGGACACCCGACCGTCGTCGCGCACGACGGCCGCGCGGGCCGTGCCCGCCGTCACCGTCTCCGCGGCACCGCCCTTCGGCGCCGCGCATTCATGAGGAGAGAGACGTGATTCACAAAGTCCTGATCCTGTTCGCACTCTGCATCGCGGGCCTCGCCGCGATCGCCGCCGGTTTCCAGCACATCCCCAGCTGAGTCGCGGCCCCGGCTCGCTTCGCCGAGCCCGGGGGCCGCACCCATTCCTCTCCCCTCTTGCGATGAACCACTTTCTCGGACCGCCCGGGACGGGCGCCTTTTGCCATGCGCATCGACGTACAGCATTCCCAGCACGACATCGACGATGAACTCGACTCGCTCTACGCACGCCTGCACCAGCCGGGCCATCGCCTGCACGGCCTGCCGGCCGTCGCGCTCGGCCGCTCCGGCCTGATCGTCCGCCACCGCGAGGCGGACGGCGAATACTTCCTGTACGTCGAGGATCCGGCCGCGCGCCAGCTCGCCGGCTATACGGTGTTCAACCGCCTGCCCGAAATCCCGCGTCGCGCCGACCGCTACCTGCGCGCGCCGCACACGCGGCTGCGCGGATCCGCGCAACGCAAGGGCCTCGCGACGACGCTGTATCGCTGGGGACTCGACGCCGGCCTGTGCCTGATCAGCGGCGCACGTCAGTCGATCGGCGCGGCGCAGCTGTGGACCGCGCTGGCCCATGACTATCGACACGGCTTCGTCGACATCGAAGGCCGCGCGCTGCGCTATCTCGGCGAAGCCGTTGCCGACGACGTGCACGGCGCGCTGCATACGCGTCGTCTGCTGCTCGGCAACGGGTGGGAAATCGGCGCATTCGCGCGCGCGGCCGGGATGGCCGACGTCGTTGCCGCAGAATGTCGCCACCCGGGATTTCCGCGGGAAAGGCGCGAACCGCACCGCTTGCACGGGGGCGCCCAAGCGCGTCACTCCGCCCGTGCGCCGATGCGATAATCCGTCGGGCCGGCGCGCCCCCCTCGCGCAAACCACTCAACGACACGCTCCTCAATGGCTACCGAACTCCAACCCGATTCCGAGCGCCGCATCGACCTCGTCGCGCTATGCGGCAGCCTGCGTGCGCAGTCGTATAACGCGGCGCTGCTGGATGCGGCGGCACGCGTCGCGCCGCCCGGGACGCACATCACGCGCTTCGATCGCCTCGGCGAATTTCCGCTGTTCAACCCCGACGCGGAATATCCGTCGCCCGCCGCGGTGCGCGACCTGATCGATCGCCTGAACGCCGCCGACGGCGTGCTGATCGCTTGCCCGGAATACGCACACGGCGTGACCGGCGTGATGAAGAACGCGCTCGACTGGGTCGTGGGATGCGAAGCGTTCGTGTACAAGCCGGTCGCGGTGCTGAACGCATCGCCGCGCGCGACGCATGCGGACGCGGCGCTGCGGGAAACGCTGTCGGTGATGTCGGCGCGCATCGTCGAGCGCGCGTCGATCTCGCTCCCGATCCTCGGCAGCCAGCTCGACGCGGCAGGCATCGCCGCGCATCCGCCGTTCGCGGCGGCGCTGGTCGAGGCGTTGCACGCGTTCGGCGCGGAGATTGCCGAAGGCACGCCAGCACGCTGACGTTGCGTAACCGGAAGTCCATCGCAGTCCGGATTAATCGGACGCCGCGCCCATCGACGGGCGCAACGTCCGGCACGGATCATCGTCCGCGATAGATCGGCCTGTCGGCCGCCATCGGACCCGATTCGCTCGCGACCGGTGCTGCCATTCCGTATCCGCTGGTATCGGCCGCCGACGTGCCGGTCGAACCGACCTTCTTCAGCGCCTCCGCCAGCCGCGCCGGATAGTACGGGTCTTCGCCGTTCTGGCGGTAGCCGGCCGCACGCAGGGCGGCCAGTTCGGCCTTCACCTCCGCGCGCGTCACGGTGGACTGCGGCGCGGCCCACGCGGAAACGGAAATAGAAGCGGAAGCGGTCGCGGCAACCGTCGCGAGAACATACAGAGCAAGCTTGTTCATCTGATCTCTCCTGAGCATCGACGATGTTGTCGACGGAGAGTGAGTCGCGCCGCGTGCGCAAAGATGACACTCGCCGAAGAAGAAATCCGGCGTCGCGTCACGGTGCAGGTGCCACGCGGCACGCCGGCACGAACGGCGTGTAACGGCGTGTTGAACGAAAACCCGATCGGCTGTCAGATTCCGCCGGCTCGCGCGACTACCGGCATGTGGCCCGGCGCCACCCTCCGTTTTCGTTCAAAGGGTCCGACATGAAAACCAGAATCTGGATACTGATCGCGTCGCATCTTGCGACGGGGCTCGCGGCGTTCGCCGCGGGCATCTACGTGCTGCCGATCCTCACGGCGACGGAAGGCGCAAGCGCCGTCGAACTGCAAGTGGCCGCGGAAAACGCGCGCCATACCGGCCGCTTCGAACGCAACCTGCCGGGCAGCGACGCGCTGCACTGGGCGGACGGCAAGCTGACCGTCACCGATTCGTCGATCGCGTTCGAGGGCGACATCGCACCGGGCCCCGACTACAAGCTCTATCTCGTGCCGGCCTTCGTCGATACGCGAGCGTCGTTCCTCGCGATCAAGGCGCGCGCCGTACGCGTGGGCGACCTGAAGACATTCGGCAATTTCGTCGTGGCGCTTCCCGACGACGTGAATCCCGCGCAATACACGTCGGTCGTGATCTGGTGCGAACGCTTCTCGAAATTCATCAGCGCGGCCCGCTATCAAAGCGCGCCGGCGTCGGGCCTGACGTCGATGTGACCGGCGCGCGGCGCGGACGGCGCGTGCTGGCGCGCTACCGGCTCTTGGCGCGCGCGCCCTTCTTCACCGTCTTCGCGCGCGGGGCTTCCTTCTCGGGCTGCGCGCCGCCGCCGGCGAGATCCTCGAGCCACGCGAGCGCATCGACGTACGACAGGAACTGCTGCAGATATTCCGGCGACAGCTCGCGCATCGTCGCGAGCGACCGGTGCACGAGGCTGTTCGAATTGAGCGGCCCCGCGTTGCGCGGCACCTGGTCGAGCGACTGGCGGTACTGCTGTTCGGTGCGGACCTTCGACCACATCGTGCGGAAGTAGTCGACCAGCTCGGGATCGAGCCCGCGCCGGTCGGCCTGCGCATCGCGGCCGAGCCGTTCGACAAGCGCCGCCAGCGACGGGCCGCGTCCGGCCGCACCATCGGCGGCTTGCGCGGTGTCGCCCGCGGCGGCCTTCGCTTCGTCGGCCCGCGCGACGACCGCCGCGAAGCCTTCGATCAGCGCGGCGAGCCGCGCGTCGAGCAGCCCGCGCGCGTTGCCTTCGAGCGCAGCCGCACGCCGCTCGAGCGCGTCGATCCGGAGAAAGCGCACGGGGTCGAGCCGGTCGGCGCCCTGCTCGCGCCATGCGTCGAGTGTCGCGCGAACATGCGTCGCGTCGTCGGTCACTTCGCGTTCCCTCCGTTCGATGCCGACTTGCGCGGCACCGGCGCGATCTCCACGCGACGGTTCTTCGCGCGGCCTTCATCGTCCGCATTCGAGCTGACCGGCTGTTCCGAGCCGAACGCGGCCGCGAACACCGACGACGCCGGCACGCCGGCGTCGATCATCGCGCGCGTGACCGTCAACGCGCGCTTGGCCGACAGTTCCCAGTTGTCCGCGAACTGGCGGTTGCCGGCATGCACCTGCTGGTCGTCGGCGAAGCCGCTGATCATCAGGATCTCGTCGCGTGTCTTCAGGTAGGCGGCGAGCGGTGCGGCCAGCGTCTTCAGCAGGTCGCGGCCGGCGGGCTGCAACTGGTCGGAGTTCAGCGCGAACAGCACGTTGCCGCTGATGCCGATGCGTCCGTTCACGAGCGTCACGCGGCCGGCCGCGAGCGGCCCGGCGAGCGCCTGCTCGAGCGACTTGCGCTGCTGCGCTTCCTGCTGGCGCGCGCGCACGGCTTCCTCGAGCTTCGACGTGAGCTGCAACTGCATGCCGATCACGCCGACGAGGATCAGCACGAACGCGCCGAGCAGCACCGACATCAGGTCGGCGAACGCGGGCCACACCGGCGCGGAGGACGCGCCGCCGTCGATTTCGTCGTGCATGCGTTACGCTCCGACGGACGCCCGCCGGCCGGCGAGCTGCTGCAGGTCTTCGACGATCTGCTTCTGCGACATCATGCTCAGGTCGATCACCTCGCGCGCCTGCGCGACGTAGTACTCGAGCTGCTCGTCGCTGCGCGCGAGCGACTTCTCGAGCGCGGCCTCGATGCGTTGCAGATGGGTCAGCAGCTTGTCGTTCGACTCGCCGAATACCTGCACGGCCATCCCGAACGCATCGCCGAGGCTCGCGACTTCGACCGCGCCCGCCGTGACTTGCGCGGCCACCGAGTCGAGCTTGCGCGTTTCGGCGTCGACGGTGTCGTTGAAGCGCGCCCCGACGCGGTCGAGCAGGTCGGCCGACGTGCTGACGAGCGCGTCGATCGCGGTGCGCTGTTCGGTCGACGCGTGATTGACCGCGCCGAGCAGCGTTTCGAGCGTCGCGAGCAGGCGGCTGCGTTCCTCGAGCATCGCGGTGTCGTGTACCAGGCTGTCGGACAGGCGCTGGCGCAGTTCGGCGACGACGTCGGCCGCGGCCTTCGGCGCCTCCGACGCAGCCTGCACGAGGCGCGCGATCTCGTTGATCGTGTCGCTCGCATGCACCTGCGCCTGCGCGGTGATGTCGTTCGCGGTGCGGGCCAGCGTGTCGCAGATGTCCTGCTGGCGCGTCGCGGCCTGCGCGCTCGTGTGCGCCCATTCGTCTCGCAGCGCGGCCGCCATCGCGGCGAGCGAGTCGTTCCACGCGGCGAGGCGTGCTTCGTCGCGGGCGGCCAGTTGCGTCTGCAAGCCCGTGTGCGACTCGCGGATCGTCGACAGCAGGTCGTTCGAGCGTTGTTCGAACGTTGCAGCCTGTGCGGTCAGGTCGCGTGTCGTTTGCGCGAGTGCGTCGCAGATTTCCTGCTGACGGCCTGCGCTGTGTACACCCGCACGCTGCCATTCGTCGCCGAGCTTCGCGGCCATCGCGGCGAGCGATTCGTTCCACGCGGTGAGGCGCTCCTCGTCGCGCGCGGCCAGTTGCGTCTGCAGGCCCGTGTGCGAATCGCGGATCGTCGACAGCAGGTCGTTCGAGCGCTGTTCGAAGGTCGAAGCCTGCGCGGACAGGTCGCGCGTCGTTTGCGCCAGTGCGTCGCAGATTTCCTGCTGACGGCCTGCGCTGTGCACGCCTGCGCGTTGCCATTCGTCGCCGAGCTTCGCGGCCATCGCGGCCAGCGAATCGTTCCACGCGGTGAGGCGTTGTTCGTCACGCGCCGCCAGTTGTGTCTGCAGGCCAGTGTGCGAATCGCGAATCGTCGACAGCAGGTCGTTCGAGCGCTGTTCGAAGGTCGAAGCCTGCGCGGACAGGTCGCGCGTCGTTTGCGCCAGTGCGTCGCAGATTTCCTGCTGACGGCCCGCGCTATGCACACCTGCGCGTTGCCATTCGTCGCCGAGCTTCGCGGCCATCGCGGCCAGCGATTCGTTCCACGCGGTGAGACGTTCTTCGTCGCGCGCCGCCAGTTGTGTCTGCAAACCCGTGTGCGAATCGCGAATCGTCGACAGCAGGTCGTTCGAGCGCTGTTCGAAAGCCGAAGCCTGCGCGGTCAGGTCGCGCGTCGTTTGCGCCAGCGCGTCGCAGATTTCCTGCTGACGGCCCGCGCTGTGCTCGCCTGCGCGTTGCCATTCGTCGCCGAGCTTCGCGGCCATCGCGGCCAGCGATTCGTTCCACGCGGTGAGGCGCCGTTCGTCGCGCGCCGCCAGCTCGGTCTGCAGCCCCGCGTGCGACTCGCGCATCGCGGCAAGCGTCGCGCCCGAATGGCGTTCGAACGTCGCTGCGGCCTCGCCCAGCGCACGCGCATGCTGGCCGGCCAGCGTCTCGCCGACCTGCTCCTGGCGCGCCAGCGCATCGCGCCAGGCATCCGACAGGCGGCTTTCGGTCGATTCGAGGCGCGTCGCGACGCCGTCGAGCAGGTCCGTCGAACGCTGCGCGAAGGTCTCGGTGAACTGGCCGAGCGTCGTCTGCAACTGCTGCGCGACGGCGTCGCCCGCACGGCGCTGTTCGTCGAGCGCGCGGCTCCAGACGGCCGTCACGTTGCCGGTGGTCTTCTCGAAGCCGTCCGTCAGCCCGTCGAGCTGACGCTGCACGGCGCCCGTCACGGTGTCGCGCAGCGCGGCCATCTCCTGCGCGAGCCCCGTCATCGTCGCGGCGACGACCGGCTGCAGCGCGGCACCGGCCACGCGCGCGCTTTCGGCGGCGCTTTCCTTCAGTGCGTCCCCAACATTCGACGCGAGGCCCGCATACGCACGCTCGGTCCGATCGAAAAACGCTTGCTGGCTTTCGATCTGGCGATCGTGCAGCGCGACGCTGCGCGCCTCGAGCGACGTCATCATCGTCTGCAGGCGGTCGACCAGCGCCGGCATCACGTCGGCCTGGCGCTGCAGCAGCCGGAACGACTCGTCGCGCTGATGCGCGGACGAGTGCACACGCAGCGTCGTCGCGATCTTCGCGTCGAGCTGCTGGGCCGCGTCGATCCGCTCGCGGCGCACGAGCGCGGACAGCAGGCCGAGCATCGCGGACGCCGCCACGCCGGCAATTGACGTGCCGAATGCGAAGCCGAGGCCCTTCACCGGCGCGATCAGCGACGCGCGGATCGCGTCGAGATCGGTCGCGCTTTCGAGCGCGGCGCCCGTGCCCTTCAGCGTGACGACCATCCCGAGCAGCGTGCCGAGCATGCCGAGCAGCACGAGCAGGCCGACGAGATAAGGCGTGAGCGACGGGCCCGGCAGCGCGACGCGCGCGCCTTCGACCCGCGCGCGCACGGCGCCGCGCAGGCCCGGGTGCAGCGTGTCGAGCCACGTGTCGAGCTTCGCGGGCGGCTCGGTCAGGCCGGCGACCGCGTGCGACAGCGTGGCGGTGGCCTGCCGGTAGCGCAGCAGTTCCCATGCGCCGGCGACGTAGCACGCGGCGATCAGCAGCGTGACGGCCGACGCCAGCGGGTTCGACGCGACATAGCCGACGCCGATCCAGCCCACAGCGAGCAGACCGGCGACGAAGACAACGAGATCAAGGCGAATTCTGGACATATCGTGTTGATTAGCAGGTGCGAAGGGCCGCGAGCAGCCCGTCTACCGTTTGAAACCGGACTTCGAGTTCGGCAAGCAGGATGCTTTGCATCTCGTCGCGAAACGTATCGAGCCATGCGCCGGGCACGATCGCCGCGACGGCCGGGCTGTTGACGATCGCCGCGCCGTCATCGGCGGGATCGGCCGCGGAATCCGCTGCGGCCGCGGCTGCCGATTCGGCATCGGCCAGCGCCTGCCGCTCCGCGTCGCGCAGCCGCCCGAAGCGTGTACCGAGCAGCGCGGGCACGGCCGACAGCAGGCTGCGCTCGCGCGCGCCGAGCACGCGCTCCATGATCGCGTCGAGCGTCG
>NZ_QOBB01000232.1:0-10674 GCF_024704855.1 Burkholderia sp. HAN2018
CGCGCGCACCGAGCGCGAACGCGGCCGCGATGCCGCGCCCGTCGGCGATCGCGCCGGCGGCGATCACCGGCGCGCGCACCGCGTCGACGATCTGCGGCAGCAACGCGAACAGGCCCGGCTGCGCATGGATGTCGTCGGTCAGGAACATGCCGCGATGGCCGCCGGCCTCCGCGCCCTGCGCGACGATCGCGTCGACACCGCGGGCATCCAGCCAGCGCGCTTCCTCGACGGTCGTCGCGGACGAGACGACCTGCGCGCCCGTGCACCGCACGCGATCGAGCAGCGGATCGTCCGGGAGCCCGAAGTGAAAGCTCACGACGGCCGGCCGCAACTCCTCGACGACCGCGCACATCGCATCGTCGAACGGCGCGCGTCCGGGGCCGCCCTTCACGTCGGCCGGATCGAGCCCGGCTTCCGCGTAGTAGCCCGCGAGCGCCGCGCGCCAGCGCGCGTCGACCGCGGCATCGGGCGCCGGCGGCGTATGGCAGAAGAAGTTCACGTTGAACGGGGCGGGCGTGCGCGCCCGGATCGCCGCGATCTCGTCGCGCAATTGCTGCGGGCCCAGTGCCGCGCAGGCGAGCGAGCCGAGCCCGCCGGCTTCGCACACGGCGATCGCGAGCGGGCTCAGTGAACCGACCATCGGGGCCTGGATCAGCGGCAAACGGGAAGGCAGCGTCGTCATCGGAATCATCCTCGGGGAAGAAGCGGTGGTCGCGCGCGCCGGCGGCACGCATTTAATGCGCCCGATAATAACCGACAAACTCAAACTCCGATTACCACGCCATTTGCGTCACGAATTGATTTAACCGGTTAGTAAAAGCGATTATTCTTCGAAGCTTCCGCGGCACGATCCAACCCGTCCGGACCGGAATCGGCAAAAACACGCTCCAGCCTTTCCACACGGGCCGCCGAACCCGAAGCCAAACACCGTTTCACCGGCTTCAATGACATTGATCAATATTCAAGTTATTAAATACAAGCGTTTACCCTTATTAATAATCGCCCCGAGCGATAACATGAACGCGTCAATTAAAACGACGAACCACACCGGAATCGTCGACCGGCGCCACACCGCGTTACCTCAACCGAAACACGCCTTCTCAAGGAGCGTCGCATGTCCGATGCCAGCTCGTCCTCCTCCCGCGCCGCCGCCACGCCGGACGCGGCTTCTGCGCCGAAAATCGGCGTCATTCCCGCCACGCTGATGGTCGCGGGCAACATGATGGGCTCCGGCGTCTTCATGCTGCCCGCGAACCTCGCCGCGACCGGCGGCATCGCGATCTTCGGCTGGCTGATCACCGTCGTCGGCGCCGTGTCGCTCGCGCTCGTGTTCGCGAAGCTCGCCGCGATCGACCCGGCCGCCGGCGGCCCGTACGCGTATGCGCGCAAGTCGTTCGGCCCGTACATGGGCTACCAGACCAACCTGATCTACTGGCTCGCGAACGTGCTCGGCAACGTCGGCCTCGCGGTCGCCGGCCTCGGCTACCTCACGCATTTCTTCCCGGTACTGAAGGACCCGCTCGTGTTCGCGCTCGCGCAGATCTTCGTGATCTGGCTGTTCACGTACGCGAACATCCTCGGGCCGAACGTCGTCGGCCGCGTGCAGTCGGTCACGACGGTCTTCGCGCTCGTGCCGATCCTCGGGATGGCCGTGTTCGGATGGTTCTGGTTCAGCAAGGACGTGTATTTCGCCGGCTGGAACGTGTCGGGCACCAACAGCTTCAGCGCGATCGGCGCGACGCTGAACTTCACGCTGTGGGCGTTCATCGGCGTGGAAAGCGCATCGGTGTCGGCCGGCGTCGTCGAGAACCCGTCGCGCAACGTGCCGATCGCGACCGTCGGCGGCGTGGTGCTCGCGGCCGTCTGCTACGTGCTCAGCTCGACCGTGATCATGGGGATGATCCCGAACAAGGCGCTGCTCGCATCGAGCGCGCCGTTCGCGGATGCCGCGCGCCTCGCGCTCGGCAATACGGCCGCGAACGCGGTCGCGCTGTGCGCGGCGCTCGGCTGCCTCGGCTCGCTCGCGGGCTGGACGCTGCTGGTCGGCCAGACCGCGAAGGCCGCGGCCGACGACGGCCTGTTCGCCAGCGTGTTCGCGCGCGTCAACTCGAAGAACGTGCCGTCGGCCGGCCTCGCGATCGTCGCGCTGATCATGTCGGTGCAGGTGCTCGCGACGATGTCGCCGAGCGCCAGCGAGCAGTTCGGCAAGATCGCGTCGATCGCCGTGATCATGACGCTGCTGCCGTACATCTATTCGTGCATCGCGATCAAGGTGCTCGGCTACGGCAAGATGCCGTCGCACCAGTTCACGTTCTACACGATCGTCGGCCTGATCGGCGCCGTCTACGCGCTGTGGGCGATGGTCGGCTCCGACGGCCAGCAGACGCGCTGGTCGCTGATCTTCGTCGTCGCGACGATCGTCTTCTACGAGCTGTCGATCAACCGCCAGCGCGAGATCGAGGAAACCCACGTGCATCCGGGCGGCCGCTCGCCGCGCTGGGTGCGCTATCTCGCGCTCGGCGTGACCATCGCCGCGCTCGCCGCGACCTTCTGGATTTCCGTGGGCCGTCACCAGGCCGACACCCTTCACGCGCGCTCGCCGGCCGTTGCCGCGAGCGCCCAGGCAACCCAGCAAACGGGGGAATGACACATGACCGCATCCTTGACCCAACCGGCCTTCCGCCGCCTCGGCATGAAGGCGCTGCTCGTGCAGCACGACATCGACGAACGCACGGCCACCGGGCGCGCCGCGACGGCGCTTGCCGAGGAACTGCGCACCCGGCTCGTCGACGTCGTGATCGCGACGTCTGCCGACGATGCCTGCGCGGTCGTCGCCGCCGATCCGGCGATCCAGTGCCTGCTGCTCAACTGGGAACTCGGCAACGACGCCGGCCACGCGCCCGCGCAGGCCGTGCTCGACGCGATGCGCGCGCGTAACGCAACCGTGCCCGTGTTCCTGCTCGCGAGCCGTGCCAGCGCATCCGCGATTCCCGTCGACGCGATGCGCAAGGCCGACGACTTCATCTGGATGCTGGAGGACACCACCGCGTTCATCGGCGGGCGGATCGTCGCCGCGATCGAACGCTACCGCGAGACCGTGCTGCCGCCGATGTTCCGCGCGCTCGCGAAATTCTCGCGCGTGTACGAATACTCGTGGCACACACCCGGTCACACCGGCGGCACCGCGTTCCTGAAATCGCCGGTCGGCCGCGCGTACTTCGAATTCTTCGGCGAGGCGCTGTTCCGCTCGGACCTGTCGATCTCGGTCGGCGAACTCGGCTCGCTGCTCGACCACTCCGGCCCGATCGGCGAAAGCGAACGCTACGCGGCGCGCGTGTTCGGCGCGCACCGCACGTATCACGTGACGAACGGCTCGTCGATGTCGAACCGCGTGATCCTGATGGCGAGCGTCACGCGCAACCAGGTCGCGCTGTGCGACCGCAACTGCCACAAGTCGGCCGAGCACGCGATGACGATGTCCGGCGCGATTCCGACCTACCTGATTCCGTCGCGCAACCACTACGGGATCATCGGGCCGATCATGCCTGAACGGCTGACGGCCGCCGCCGTGCGGCTCGCGATCGACGCGAACCCGCTCGTGCGCGGCCGCGACGGCATCGACCCGACGCCCGTGCATGCGCTGATCACGAACTCGACGTACGACGGCCTCTGCTACAACGTCGCACGCGTCGAGGAACTACTCGGGCAGAGCGTCGACCGATTGCACTTCGACGAGGCGTGGTACGGCTACGCGCGCTTCAACCCGATCTACCGCGACCGTCACGCGATGCACGGCGATCCGTCGCAGCACGACGCGAGCAAGCCGACGGTGTTCGCGACGCAATCGACGCACAAGCTGCTCGCGGCGCTGTCGCAGGCGTCGTTCATCCACGTCCGCGACGGCCGCAACCCGATCGAGCATGCGCGCTTCAACGAGGCGTACATGATGCATGCGTCGACGTCGCCGAACTACGCGATCATCGCGTCGAACGACGTGAGCGCCGCGATGATGGACGGCCCCGGCGGCGAGGCGTTGACGACCGACGCGATCCGCGAGGCCGTCGCGTTCCGCCAGATGCTTGCGCGCCTGCATGCGGAATGCGCGGAGAACAACGACTGGTTCTTCAACGGCTGGCAGCCGGACAACGTCGTCGATCGCAAGACGGGCCGCCGCGTGCGCTTCCACGAAGCGGACGAGACGCTGCTCGCCACCGACCCGTCGTGCTGGGTACTGCATCCGGGCGACACGTGGCACGGCTTCGGCGAAATCGAGGACGACTACTGCATGCTCGACCCGATCAAGGTGTCGATCGTCACGCCGGGCGTCGCATCGCACGGCGGGCTGATGCCGGTCGGCATTCCGGCATCGGTCGTCACCGCGTATCTCGACCGGCACGGGATCGTCGTCGAGAAGACGACCGACTTCACGATCCTGTTCCTGTTCTCGCTCGGCGTGACGAAGGGCAAGTGGGGCACGCTCGTCAACACGCTGCTCGACTTCAAGCGCGACTACGATGCGAACGTGTCGCTTGAACAGGCGTTGCCCGAACTCGTCGCGCGCTATCCGGAACGCTACGGCAAGCTCGGTCTGCGCGACCTGTGCGACCTGATGTTCAGCGCGATGAGCGACCTGAAGACGACCGAGATGATGTCGCGCGGCTTCTCGACGCTGCCGAAGCCCGATTACAGCCCGGCCGAGGCGTTCGAGCATCTCGTGCACAACGACATCGAGATGCTGGAGCTGTCGGAGATGGAAGGCCGCACCGTCGCGACGGGCGTCGTGCCCTATCCGCCCGGCATTCCGCTGCTGATGCCCGGCGAGAACGCGGGGCCGGCCGACGGCCCGCTGCTCGGCTACCTCAAGGCGCTCGAGCAGTACGACCTGCGCTTCCCGGGCTTCACGCACGACACGCACGGTGTCGAAGTCGAGGATGGCGTGTACCGGATCGCGTGCATCAAGCAGAAGGCGCGCGACACCATTCCGCGCTGAGCCTGCACCGGCCGCGGTGGCACGCGGCCGTTCAGTACACGCGGCCGGTTGCTCCGGTCACCGGCCGCCTGCGCTGCACCGTCGTCGTCGGGTTGGAGGATGCATGCGCCGTATCACGGCGCGATCGCGTCGGCCGCTCGCGTCGGCTTCGGAATCGTCCGGCGTTCTTCCCGCGACCGGCCGCAGCGTCGCGACGGTGTCAGCCCGCGTCCGCCTCGGGCACGCGTGCGGCGGCCTCGATGCGAAACAGCAGCCGGTTGTCGAGCACATCCCAGATGTCGGCCTCGCCCTGCCCGCCCATCGGCAGGCCGACGAACACGGGGCGCCCGCCGATCCAGCCGGCCTGGCTCTTGAACCACTTGCGCTCGCACCAGCCGCCACGATGCAACGCGAGGCGCTTGCCGCTGTCGACGTCGAACTCGCGCAACACGAATTTCGCGTCGCGCGCCAGCACGCGCGTGCCGTCGTCCGAAAACGCGCATGGAAAGCCGTTGTCCGCGCCGGGTATGTCGCAATCGGTCGCGCCATCCGTGCGCACCGTCAGCGCCGCGTCCCGCGCGAATGCGCGGCGATGCCGGCCGGCGCTCACCGCGAACGGAGCGTCCTGGAAACGCTGGTCGGCCAGATCGTAATCGAGCACGTCGAGCGTGCCGTCGCCGGCGAGCGGCACGCGATAGAGCCGGTTGCGGATGCGCACCCACGCTTCGCGCGCGTCGGGCGACAGATGAACCCGTTCCGGATCGTCATAACGGCTGTCTGCCCGCCAGCACGCGTCCGCTGCACCGCTCGCGGCATCGACCCGGTAAAGTGCCGTGTTGTCCCAGTACGCGACAATCAGCGTCGACAACGACGCATCGGCCGACGCGCTCACCGGCACGTTGCGCAGTCGGTCCATGGCCGTCGCGTCCGTCTCGTCGGGCACGAACGGACGAGGCAGCGCAAACGACGCGACCACTTGCCGCTGCGCCAGATCCCAGATGTCGCAGAATCCGTCGCCGGCCACGACGAGTCGCGGTTCGCCCGTCTCGTCGCGCGCCCATTCGATCACGCACGCCCGGCGGGCGGCGTCCGGCCCGGCGGGCGACGCGTGCCGGAACCCGTTCGCCGACACCGATTCGGGCGCCGGTCCGGCATCGGCCCGTGCTCCCGCTTCGGGCGCCACGTAGTCCGGCGGCACGTAGTCGGGCATCGGTGACCTGTCACGCGCGCGCCACGCAGCCAGCCATGCCTGATACACGTAGCGACGACTGCCGTCCGTGCCGATATCGGGTTGCTCCAGATGAAAGGCGGCCGGATCGACGCCGGGCAGCGGCACGAGTTCGGCGCCGTTGCAATAGACGTAGGCCCGCGCGCGGTCCCGTGCGAAATACTCGGACAGGAACGTGAGCGTCGCTCCGTCGACGCCGCGCCGATAGGGCTGGTTGTAGTGCAGCAATCGCCCCTGCCCGTCGCGCAGAAAGCCGTGACCGACCGGTTCGGCCGTCGGGGCGTCGAACCTGGCCTTCACTTCCTTGCCGAAATAGAACAGCCGGCCCCCCTCCCGCAGATGGTCGTCGCCGACGACTTCGATTCGTGCGGGATCGATGCCGCGCTTGCGTACCAGCATGCACAGCACGCCATTGCGATCCTTCGCATAGGTATCGTTCAGGATCTCGAACGTCTTGCCGTCGACCTTCGCGGCCTCTGCATGGCCACGCCATTGCTGCCGATAGCAATGATCGCCGGCCTGATACCACGGCCCGCCAAGATGCCGCCACTGCGCAGGATCGCCCGGAAGCGGCCCTCCGCGAAGAAAGCCCTTGTGGTACTCCGAATACGAATAGAGCCGCGAGCGGTCCGCGATGAATGAATCGCCGAGCCATCGGACCGTCCCCGCGTCCGGTTCGAGCAGCGGCAGGTCGTGCAGGTACACCTGATCGCCGACCACCCGGTATCCGCCGCCGAGTTCCCGCGTCGATACGTCCGCCACGGCCTGCCCGATCAGCGCATGCCACCAGTACCCCTGCAATTCGGGACGCGCGGCGAAGAACGGCGACCAGTTGCGTTCCCATTGCTCGCGCGGGCCGGGATCATCCGCATGGCCGTAACGGTAGGGACGCGCGCGGTCGGTCGCCTGATCCTGCGCCACTTCATCCGCGCTGACAAAGCTCGCCGCATCGGCGCCTTCCAGTGCCCGCCCGCCGTACCAGACGCGCTGTGCGTCGACCAGATACGCGCCGACCCGACGCAGCGTCGCGGGATCCGCGCCGCGCATGCGCTTGCCGTAGTGATACAGGTAACGGTCGTCATGCCCCCATGATTCACTCAGCAGCCGAAAGCGCGCAGGCGACGCGCCGGCAAGTTTCCGGTTCTGAAAATAGACATGGTTCGCGTCGACGGCATGCGACTCGTCCAGCAGGCGAAACGTCGCGGCGTCGACGTCGAGCACGGTGAAGCGCAACCACGTGAAAGTGCACGCATAGGCACGCACGCCGTCCGTCGCCAGATACCGGGACAACGGCCGGAAGGCGTCGATCGCGATGCCTTCGATGAGGTTGCCGGCGCGGTCCCGCAGCGGGCCATCGTGGCAATAGACGTGCGCGTCGTCGCGCATGAAGCCGAATCCGAGGTTCTCTCTGAGTGTCATGTTGTTGGTTTGTTGCGCTTTCGTCCGGAATGCCCCGGTCAGGCGGTGCGCCGCCGGGTACGAAAGCCACCGCGCAACAGCGCGGCGCTCAAGCGTCCTGCGATCTTACGCCGCGATCCATCCCGCGCCGGTACGCGGCCGGGCTCGTCGCCGCGACACGCCGGAAATGCCGCCGCAGCGACTCCTCTGAACCAAACCCCGCACGCGCCGCCACCTGCGCGAGCGACAGCGCGGGATGCGCTTCGAGCATGTCCTTCGCCACGTTCACGCGTTCGCGGATCAGCCATGCGAGCGGCGACATCCCCGTCGCGTCCGCGAACTGCCGCTGCAGCGTGCGCGTGCTCATCGCGGCCTGCGCGGCGAGCGACGCGAGCGTGTGCGGCTCGGCCGCGTGCGCGCGCATCCAGTCGATCAGCTTCGCGAGCCGGTCGGTACCGCCCGGCGCGACCGGGCGCGGCACGAACTGCGCCTGGCCGCCGTCGCGATGCGGCGGCAGCACGAGGCGCTGCGCGACCCGGTTCGCGATCGCGCCGCCGTGATCGCGGCGCACGAGATGCAGCAGCATGTCGAGCCCCGCCGCCGATCCGGCCGACGTGACGACCTGCCCTTCGTCGACGTAAAGCGCATCGGGATTCACGCGCAGCGCGGGATAACGCGCCTGCAGTTTCTCCGCATAGCGCCAGTGGGTCGTCACCGTGAGGCCGTCGAGCACGCCGGCCGCGGCCAGCACGAACACGCCCGAGCAGATCGAGCAAAGCCGCGCGCCACGGCGATGCGCGGCCCGCAGTTTCTTCAGCAACGGCTCCGGCGGCGGTTCGTCCGGATCGCGCCAGCCGGGAATCACGATGGTATCGGCGCGATCGAGCGTCGCGAGCCGATACGGCGCGGCGACCGTGATGCCGCCCGCCGCGCGCACGGGCCCCGGCTCGCTCGCGCAGACCGCGAAGCGATACCAGTCGACCCCGAGCTCGGGGCGTTCGAGCGCGAACAGTTCGACCACGCAGCCGAATTCGAAGGTGCAGAGGCGATCGTAGGCGAGCGCGACGACGAGATGATTGTGCATGGCGCGATGTTACCGGAACTTGTCGATCGCGCCACTGCCGCGACGGTCGCCGAACCGCGATACTGCCCTTCATTCCACTGCGTTCCGCTCAACCTTCAGGAGAACTCGACCATGTCCTACGTCACCGACGTCCCCGCTGCCGACAGCCCCGCCGCCCTCGCGCATTTCGGGGCGTCGCTGCGCTTCGAGACCGATTGCTGGGACGTGCACGACGCGCTCGCATCGGGTGCGCCCGATTTCGTGCTGCTCGACGTGCGCGGCCCCGACCAGTTCGCCGCCGGCCACGTGCCCGGCGCGCGCAACCTGCCGCACCGCAAGATCATCGAGAGCAAGCTCGCCGGCTATCCGGCCGGCACGCTGTTCGTCGTCTACTGCGCGGGCCCGCACTGCAACGGCGCCGCGCGCGCGGCGATCCGGCTCGCGCACCTCGGCCGGCCGGTCAAGCTGATGATCGGCGGCGTGACGGGCTGGCGCGACGAAGGTTTCGCGCTGAGCAACGAAATGCAGCCGGCGGACACCGAAGCCGGCTGATCATCATTAAAACCGCAACAATCAATTGTCTGAGCGCGGCCTGCACGCGATCGAAAAAAGCGCGACAATCGGCTCCATTGCAGTTCGGATGGAGCAGCAACATGCAGAACGCAGTCCTGATTCAAGTGGCCGGTTCGGTGGCCGCGATCGCGATCTATTTTCTGCCGGCGGTCATTGCCGACCGGCGTGGCCGGCACGACAAGCTGACGGTCGCGATGTTCAACGCGCTGTTCGGGTGGACCGGCATCGGCTGGCTGATGACGCTGTACTGGGCCTGCCAGCCGAACCCGCGCACCGATGTCGCGCAGACGATCCTCGCCAAGCGTCGCGGCATCAGCATGCGGACCTTTTCAACCGGTCTCGTCGAACGCGTGCAGCGCCGTGTCGCCGCCCAGGAGCAATGGGCGGAAAAGCAAGGCTGCCGTTAAGTCCCTCTTTCCCGATCACCCTGCCGCGTCGAACTTCGGCATCCTGACGTTGGTCGACGCGCGGTAATGCCACGCCAGCCCGTCGTGCCGCGGCCCGCCGCCCGCACGCAGCCACGCCCCGAACGCCCCCGCTGTCACCGCCCGTGCGATCCGCTCGCCCGGGCAGCCGTGCGGCCCCGTGCCGAAACCGAAATTCGGCCCGGCCGCGCGGCCGGGCATCAGTTGGTGCGGATCGCGATGCACGGCCGGGTCGCGGTTCGCCGCGGCGAGCACGACGAGGATCGCGTCGCCGGCTTCGACGGTCACGCCTTCGATCGTCGTGCGCGATGCGACGAAGCGGCGCGTGTTCTGCACCGGTGAATCGAAGCGCCCGACTTCGGCAACGAACGCGTCGAACGCGGCATCGTCCGGCACGACGCGCGCGGCGCTCGCGCCCGCTTCTATGCCCGCTTCCAAGCCCGATTCCGCGCCCCCGTTCCACGCCACCAGCGCATTGCCGAGCCAGGCGGCGGTCGCCTCGCACGTCTGCGACAGCAGCCCGACGAGGTTCGCGACCAGCGCGCCGCTTGCCTGCCAGCCCGCCGCACGGGCCGCCTGCTGCACGGCGGCGACGAGCGTGCCGTCGTGCGCACGCGTCTGCGCGACGCGCACCGTCATCCGGTCGAGCAACTGTCGCGCGGCGTCGCTCGCGCGGGCCAGCGCCTCGGCATCGGACAGCGGCGACAGCGCCGCGACGAAGTCGACCACCTGCGCCGCGATCGCGTCGAGCTGCGTCTCGTCGAAGCCCAGCAGATCCGCGACCGCGCAGACAGGCACCGTCATGCACCACGTGTTCAGCGCGCCGGCATCGCCCGGCGGCGGCAGGCGCCGCGCGGCGAGCTGCATGGCACGGTCGCGCAACGCAGCCGTGTCGATCGGCGCGAACGCCGCGCGCAGCGCCTGCTTCGGCACGTCGTGTCGCAACGCGCCGTCGTTCATGCGCACCAGCTCGCCGAACAGCGCGCCGGCTGTCGTGCCGCGCAACGCGGGCGGCACG
>NZ_QOBB01000233.1:0-10626 GCF_024704855.1 Burkholderia sp. HAN2018
GGCGTGCCGCATCGCGTGCCGGTGCGCCGTGCTCGCGTCGACCGTCGGCCGTCGGCACACACACGCTGCGTGAATTGCGTACACTCTGAGTCTCGTTTCGGCAGGGCCGGGCGCATCGGTTCCGGTCCGCGTTTACCCAGGACTCAGCGATGATCGATTTACGCAGCGATACCGTGACACGTCCGAGCCAGGCAATGCTGGCCGCGATGACTGCCGCCGAAGTCGGCGACGACGTATGGGGTGACGACCCGACCGTGCTGCGCCTGCAGGCGGTGATGGCCGAGCGGGCCGGCAAGGAAGCCGGCCTGTTCTTCCCGAGCGGCACGCAGAGCAACCTCGCCGCGCTGATGGCCCATTGCGAACGCGGCGACGAGTACATCGTCGGCCAGCTCGCGCACACCTACAAGTACGAAGGCGGCGGTGCGGCCGTGCTGGGCAGCATCCAGCCGCAGCCGATCGAGAACGCGCCGGACGGCACGCTGCCGCTCGCGAAGATCGCCGCGGCGATCAAGCCGATCGACAATCACTTTGCCCGCACGCGCCTGCTCGCGCTCGAAAACACGATCGGCGGCCAGGTCTTGCCGGAAGGCTATGTCCAGGAAGCCACCGCGTTCGCGCGCAGCCGCGGGTTGGCGCTGCATCTCGACGGCGCGCGCGTGTGCAACGCCGCCGTCGCGTCGGGCCGTTCGATCGCCGAGCTGTGCGCGCCGTTCGACACCGTGTCGATCTGCTTCTCGAAAGGGCTCGGTACACCGGTCGGCTCGGTGCTGGTCGGCAACCGCGTGCTGATCGAGCGCGCGCAGCGCTGGCGCAAGGTGCTCGGCGGCGCGATGCGGCAGTCGGGCATTCTCGCGGCCGCGTGCCTGTATGCGCTCGACCACAACGTCGAGCGGCTCGCGGACGATCACGCGAACGCCGCGCATCTCGCGGCGGGCCTCGCGCGCATCGACGCGGTGAAGGTGCTGTCGCACGCGACGAACATGGTGTTCGCGCAATTCCCCGAAGCCGATTGCGCGCCGCTCGAGGCGTGGCTCAAGGAACGCGGGATCCTCACGCAGATGCTGTACGCGTCGCGCTTCGTCACGCACTGCGACGTGTCGCGCGCGGACATCGATACCTTCGTCGACGCGGTCGGCGCGTATTTCGCGCAGCGCCGCGCGTAACGGGGAATGCGCCGGCCGGCGGGAGAGCCGGCACGAGGTGGCGCGAAGCAGGGAGCGAAGAGGCGACGGGGGCGACGGGGGCGACGGGGCAACCCGTCTGTCGATATCGGGCGAGCCGGCGGATTACGCTTGCCGGGGTACGTCGGCGGGTGGCGTGCCGTCGCGGAACAGCGCTTTCAGTTGCGTGCGCAGTTCGGCGCTGTCGGTGTGCTGGTGCACCAGCACCGCGTGTTGCACGGCGGCCTCCAGCAGTTCGTTGTCGGAGTCGGCGGAAATCGCGACCGAGCAATGCGTCGCGCTGGGAAACTCGCGGCAATCGATATAGCGGCGGGACATGATGTTCTCCTTGCGGGAAAGGGAACGGCCGGATGTGCGTGATCGGCCGCGCGGCGCGTTCGCGAGGCCGATGGAAAAAGTATAGGCGGCGCGGCAGGGTTTCTCGCCGCAATGCGTACCGCGCCGCGCGCCATGCACCGCCGTGGCGGTGTCGATCACCCGCGCGTCACGGCAGCGGCGCGAGCAGCCGGCGCGCCGCCTCGACGACGCGTTCGGACAACGACGCCATCGTCGGCGACTGCACGGTCCACGCGTGCCAGTACAGCGTGACGTCGGTCGGATGCGCGGGCGCGAGATCGACGAGCCCCTGCGCGTCGAGCGGTGCGGCGCCGATCAGCGGCTCCGGCACCATCGCGTAGCCGAGCCCGTGCCGCACCGCCGCGAAGTGCGAATGGGTGCCCGGCACGTAGTGGCACGGGTAGGCGCCCTCGGGCAGCCCGAACTTCTCCTTCAGGAACGACGACTGCAGCGTATCGCGCCGCGAGTACGCGACGACGGGCGCCTTGCGCGCGCTCGTGCGGTTCAGCCCGCGCGGGAACCAGCGCACCGCGAACGCGGCGGCCGCGAGCAGCCGGTAGCGCATCGTGCCGAGCGGCGTCGCGAGGCAGCCGCGCATCGGCTTCGGCTCGGTCGTCACGCAGCCCACCGCCATCCCGCTTTCGAGCAGCGCGAACGTGTGGTCCTGGTCTTCGACGATCAGCTCGAACAGGATGCGCTCGCCGGTGAGTACGGACGTCAGTGCCGGGAGAAACCACGTGCCGAGGCTGTCGGAATTGAGCGCGATCGTGACCGAGATCGGCGATTCGCGCTCGGTCGCGAGCGTGCTTTGCAGGTCGGCCTGCAGCAGCGCGACGCGGCGCAGGTGCTGCAGCACGCGCTGCCCGGCCACCGTCGGGCGGCACGGCCGCGTGCGCAGCACGAGCGGCGTGCCGAGGCTCGCTTCCAGTGCGCGGACCCGCTGTGTGACCGCTGATGCGGTCACGTGCAGGCGCACGGCCGCCTGCTCGAAGCTGCCCGTGTCGGCGACGGCCAGCAGTGCGGCGGCCTGCTTAGGATCGATCGTCATCGACATGTCGGCGGCATTCCTGTGAACGTAAGACGAGAGGAGCCGCTAGTGTAAGGCAGCCCGCGCGCGCGCCCGGTTGCGGCGCATCGTGCTGCCGTGCCGCATTGGTCGTCGGAATCGGCCAAGGCATGACGCACACCGCACACCGCATCCCGGTGGTGCGCGCATTTTGAACTAGGCTATATGAACGCGCGGAACCCGGGCATGTGCCATGCCTGCACTCCGCGCGCGGACGATCGCGCGTCGCGCGCAAGCCGCGGCGCGGGCGTCGTGACGATTCCCATTTGACGGAGACGAACATGTCGATTCGACTAGGCGAGGACGCGCCCGATTTCACCGCGGAGACCACCGAGGGAACGATCCGCTTTCATGAATGGATCGGCGACCATTGGGCGATCCTGTTTTCCCATCCGAAGGATTTCACGCCGGTATGCACGACCGAACTCGGCTACATGGCCGGGCTCAAGCCGGAATTCGACAAGCGCAACACGAAGATCATCGGGCTGTCGATCGATCCGGTCAGCGATCACCGGAAGTGGGTGGCGGATATCGCCGAGACGCAGGGTCACGCGGTCAACTATCCGCTGATCGGCGACGACGAGCTGAAGGTCGCGAAGCTGTACGACATGATTCATCCGAACGCGAGCGGCGGCCCGCGCACGGCGGTCGACAACGCGACCGTGCGCTCGGTGTTCGTCATCGGGCCGGACAAGAAGGTCAAGGCGATGCTCGTTTATCCGATGAGCGCGGGACGCAATTTCGACGAGGTGCTGCGCCTGCTCGACGCGTTGCAGCTCAACGCGCAGCATACGGTGGCGACGCCGGTCAACTGGCGGCCCGGCGACGATGTCATCATTCCGACGTCGGTGTCGGACGATGCGGCGAAGCAGAAGTATCCGCAGGGCTTCCGGACGCTGAAGCCGTACCTGCGTTACGTGACGCAGCCGGGCTGACGCGCCGTGCCGGCCGGATGCCGGCAGTGCAGGACCACGACGGGGCGGCCCGCGCGGCGGCCGCGGCGACAGCGGCGGCGCGGGCCGGACAATGCGCATCAACCAGCGACGGAGCGATTTCGCGATGATCTTCCGGCAACTCTTCGACCCGCAATCGTCGACGTATACGTACCTGCTCGCCGACCGCGCGTCGCGCGAAGCGCTGCTGATCGATCCGGTGTTCGAGCAGGTGCGCCGCGACGCGGCACTGCTCGACGAGCTCGGGCTGCGGCTCGTCGCGACCGTCGACACGCACGTGCATGCCGATCACGTGACGGGCGCGTGGCTGCTGAAGCAGCGCACGGGCAGCACGATCGCGATCTCGGCCGCGAGCGGCGCGCAGGGCGCCGATCGTTATCTGAACGACGGCGACCGCTGTGCGTTCGGCGCGCGCTACCTGACCGTGCGCGCGACGCCCGGCCACACGAGCGGCTGCATCAGCCTCGTGCTCGACGACGAATCGATGGCGTTCACCGGCGATTGCCTGCTGATCCGCGGCACCGGCCGCACCGACTTCCAGCAGGGCGACCCGCGCGCGCTGTATCGCGCGGTGCACGGCCGGCTTTTCACGCTGCCGGCCGCGTGCCTGCTGTATCCGGCGCACGACTATCGCGGGCTCACGGTGACGAGCGTCGGCGAGGAGCGGCGCTTCAATCCGCGCCTCGGCGGCGATCTGAGCGAAGACGATTTCGCGGGCTACATGCGCAACCTCGGGCTCGCGCACCCGCGCCAGATCGATGTCGCGGTGCCGGCGAACCTTCAATGCGGCGTCGCCGCGAACGCGCCCGATGCGCAGGCGGCACCCGACTGGGCGCCGCTCGTCTATACGTTCGCCGGGTTCTGGGAAATCGATCCGCAATGGCTCGAGGATCATTTGCAGGCGGTGCAGGTGGTCGACGTGCGCGAGCCGGACGAATTCACGGGCCCGCTCGGTCACCTGCCCGGCGCGATGCCGATTCCGCTCGGCGAACTGGCCGCGCGTGCCGGCGAGATCGCGCGCGACCGGCCGGTCGTGACCGTGTGCCGGGCCGGCGGGCGATCCGCGCAGGCGACCGTGATCCTGCTGAAAGCCGGCTTCGACACGGTCGCCAATCTCGGCGGCGGGATGCTGCGCTGGCGTGCCGAGGGGCGCGTCGTGATGGACGGCCGGTCGTAACGGCACAAGTCGCACGACAAAAAATTCCGGACCGCTGTCGAAACGGCCGGGTGCCGTTCGTCGTCAAGGTATCCGATCACGTGGCGCCGCACGACGCGGCGCCGAAACCCGGAGAGACCGCACGATGATACCGACGCTTTACGCCCATCCCTTTTCGTCCTACTGCCAGAAGGTGCTGACCGCGCTGTACGAGAACGGCACGCCGTTCGCGTATCGCGTGCTCGCGCACGACGATCCGAAGCCGATGCAGGAACTGGCCGCGCTGTGGCCGCTGAAGCGCTTTCCGGTGCTGGTCGACGCCGGCCGCACCGTGATCGAGGCGTCCATCATCATCGAGTACCTCGGCCTGAACCATCCGGGCCCCGTGCGGCTGCTGCCCGACGATCCGCACGCGGCGCTCGAGGTGCGCACGATGGATCGTTTCTTCGACAACTACGTGTCGACGCCGCAGCAGAAGGTCGTGTTCGATGCGCTGCGGCCGGAAGCCGAGCGCGATGCGCGCGGTGTCGCCGATGCGCGCGCGATGCTCGACACGTCGTATGCGTGGCTGGACAGGAAGATGGCCGATCGCGAATGGGCGGCCGGCGACCGCTTCAGCCTCGCCGACTGCGGCGCAGCGCCGTTCCTGTTCTATGCGGACTGGACGCACCGGATCGATCCGTCGTTCGCGAACGTGATCGCGTATCGCAAGCGTCTGCTGGCGCGGCCGTCGTTTGCGCGCGCGGTCGACGAGGCGCGGCCGTATCGCCCGTTCTTTCCGCTGGGCGCGCCCGATCGCGACTGAACGGCGCGGGCGTCGCGCGGCGCGCCGACGCCGCGCATGGCCGGCAGCGCGTGCCGGGGCGACGGAACGAAAGCAGCGGCAGCATCGCGGCGTCCCCCGTTACATCGTGCGGGTGGCCGACTGCGCGAGCGTCAGCAGTTCGTCGAACTGCGTGATCAGCTCGAAGCACAGCAGGAACGCGAGCGTATAGGCCGGCGCGGGGAAGCGCCGGATCGTCGCCAGCACCTGCGGCGCGAAGCGCGAGCGGATCGCGTCGCGCGTCAGCAGCCATGCGATCGCGATGCCGATCGCGGCGCCGGCGATCAGGTCGGTCGGGTAGTGGAAGCCGAGATAGGCGCGCGGCACGCAGATGAACACGACCGCATACAGCAGCGCGAGCACGCCGACGCGGCGCGCGATGATGAAGATGCCGGTGGCGATCGCCATCCACAGCATCGCGTGATCGCTGGGAAACGAACTCCATGCCTGCAGCGTGGCCGCGCGCAGGCCTGCCGACGGGAAGTGCAGGTGCAGTTCGGGGTTGTAGATCGGCCGCACGCGGAACGGCAGCACCTGGGCGAGCAGCCGGCCGAACGCGAGCGCAATGAGCCCGCTCGCGATCGTCGCGACGACCAGCTCGCGCTGCCGCTCGCGGTTCGGGCCCGGCTGGAACCACAGCCAGCACAGCACGGGAATGAGCACGAAGCCCTTGAACGTGTACAGGCCCGCGATCACGCGGATCGCGTGATTCATCAGCGGTCCGAACGTGATGTGGGTGAGGAAGGTCTGGATCGTGGTATCGAAATTGTTCATGTCGTGCGATCCCGGCGGACGCCCGATGCATCGCGCGCGGCCGGCCGGATCTGGAAGCGCGCTCGCACCGGAGCGCAACGGGGGGCAAGTATGTCACCCGTTATTTCGAAGAAAATGCGAAAAAATACCGGGAATCCCCTGATGAAACGGGGCTGTGCGATGGGGCCGGATGGGCGGGCGCCGTGTGGCGGGGGGATCGGAATCGTCCGATATTTCCGCGTCGATGCGCGCGGCCATCGGAAAAATAATCGGTAGAACTGGACAGTCGCGCGGGCCGGTCTGGATCTTGCACCGGATGAGCGGTTCTCGCGCCGGATGCGCGCGAATCTGCCGGGCCGCGCGGCGTCATGCGTGCGCCGATCGAAAATAAAAGAAAAGGCGGGCAAGCCCTGTGGGCCTGCCCGCCATGTGCGTGCGGTGCGGAAATTCGGCGGCGCCGGATTCGTGCCGTGAGCGCCGGGCGGCCGCGGCGCCGTCAGCCGCGCCGGATGCCTTCGGGCAGTGCGCTGATGCGGCGCACTTCGGGCGAATCGAGCCACGCGCGCGACGTCGCGCAGTCGGCGAACATGTCGGTCGCATCCTCTCCCCAGAACAGGTCGCCGTCGAGTTCGAAGGTCGGCACGCCGAATACGCCGTGCGCGATCGCATCGTCGGTGTTCGCGCGCAGCGCGTCCTTGACCGGCTGGGCTTCGACGGCCGTCACGCCTTCCGGGAAGCCGACGGCTTCGCACAGTGCGGCGAAGCCTTCCGGCGTCGACACGTCCTGGCCGTCGCGCCAGATATGCCGGAAGATCCGGCGGATCGCGTCGGGCGAACTGCCCATCGCGATCGCGAGACGCAGCGGCCTGATCGGATTGAACGGGTGCGCGGGCGGCATCCGGAACGCAATGCCGAGCTTGTCCGCGCGATATTGCGCGTGGCGATAGGTGAAGACGCGTTTCGCCGCGATCTCGGCCGGCGCTTTCTGGCCCCAGTGTGAGAGCAGTGCGCCGAGCACGATGGGCCGCGGCTCGAACGCGGCGGCGGCCGGCAACCGGTCGAATTGTTCCTGCTGCAGGTAGGCGAATGGCGACACGAAATCGAAATACCAGATGGCGGTGCGCGCGGCGTTCATGGTGGCTGCCCTCATGGGTGTCCGGTTGGCGGTGGCATGCGCGGCACGCCCGCAGGCGGCGCGCGATGCATGCATCGGCGGCCAGTGTCGCACGCGGCTGCCCTTTGCGTTGTTGCTGCAGCGCTGTTGCGTGGCGGGGCGCGCGCCGCCGGTCATGACGCCGTGTCGCCGTGGCCTGCTGCCGGCGCGAACTGCGCGAGGCTGTCACGTACGGCCGCCGCATCGTAGCGCGCGCCTGCGCCGCCGAGCGCCACGGTCGCCTTCTGCGCGAGCGGCAGCAGCATCGCGAGCGCTGCCGCCATGGCCGGTGCGGCGGCGAGCCGCGATTTCGGGCCCGACACGGTCAGCGCGCCGACACACTCGCCGGCCGCATCGAACACGGGTACGGACGCCGAAGCCGTCTCGGGGTCGCGCTCGCCGTACGACGCGGCCCAGAGTCGTTCGCGCACGTCGTGCCATTGCGCATCCTGCGTGTCGGTGAACGCCAGCAGCACTTTCCCGGACGCGCCCTGGCGAACCGGAAATTCCTCGCCGACACGAATCGACACGCGCACCGCGCGGGCGGGCTCGACCCGGTACAGCACCGAGCGCATGTCGCCCTGGCGCACGTAGAACGATGCCGTTTCGCCGAGTTCGCGGCTGAGCGTTTCGAGCAGCGGCTCGACCACCGGGCCGACCCGGAACGAACGCTGGTACAGCGCGGCGAGCCGCAGCGGCTCGTGCCCGATCGCGTACTGGCCGTCGTCGAGCTTGCGCATGAAGCCACCATGCTCGAGCGCGGCGAGCAGGCGCAGGATCGTGCTCTTGTACAGCCCGGTGCGGCGCGACAGCTCCGCGAGCGACAGCCGGTCGTCGGTCTGCCCGAAGGCGCGGAGGATCGCGAACGCGCGATCGAGGACGGCGACGCCGCTGGACGCTTCTTCGGCCGGCGAATCGGGCTTGCTGCCGGCGTGATCGGTGTGAGTCGTAGGCACTGCCTGCTTCCTTCAGAGGATGATCGGTCGACTATATCGTTCTGCCTGACAGAACTCAAGTTCCAGAAAATCGCAATTTCACGGGTATACCCCGCTTACAGCGCGTTCGACGTACGCTTAGAGTTCTATCAAACAGAACGATGTTCTTTCAGATAGAACGATGGAGTGTCAAATGAGCGTTTCCGAATATCCGAAGGTACTGGTCAGCGAGGTCGGGCCGCGCGACGGCCTGCAGAGCATCCGGGCCGTGATGCCGACGGCCGGCAAGCTGCGCTGGATCACGGCGCTGGCCGCGGCCGGCTTGCGCGAGATCGAGGTCGGGTCGTTCGTGCCGGCGAGGCTGTTGCCGCAGATGGCCGACGTGCGCGAAGTCGTTGCGCATGCGCGGGCGATTCCGGGGCTGCATGTCGCCGCGCTCGCGCCGAACCTGCGCGGCGCCGAGGGCGCATTCGAAGCAGGCGTGCACAAGCTGACGCTGCCGGTATCGGTGACGGAGGCGCATTCGCTGGCGAATATCCGCAAGACGCCCGCGCAGATGATCGACGAGGTGCGCGCGATCGTCGCGCTGCGCGATGCGCGGTTCCCGTCGGTGCAGATCGAGGCGGGCGTGTCGGTCGCGTTCGGCTGCACGATCGCGGGCGCCGTCAGCGACGACGAGACGATCGCGATGGCGGTGGCGATGGCCGAATGCGGGGTCGACGAGATCGGGCTGTCCGACACGAGCGGCTATGCGAACCCGGCGCAGGTGCGCCGGCTGTTTGCCCGGCTGCGCCGGGAAGTCGGCGACAAGGCGGGCGGCGCGCATTTCCACAATACGCGCGGGCAGGGGCTCGCCAACGTCGTCGCGGCGCTCGACGCGGGCGTGACGACGATCGATGCGAGCCAGGGCGGCCTCGGCGGTTGTCCGTATGCGCCGGGTGCGACCGGCAACATCGTTACCGAGGATCTCGTGTTCCTGCTCGAATCGGCGGGATTCGACACGGGTATCGACGTCGACGCCCTGCTCGCCGCGCGCGCGATCCTGCACGCGGCGCTGCCGGCCGAGGCGTTGTACGGCCATGTGCCGGACGCCGGTTTGCCGAAGGGCTTCCGTTACGCGGACGGCCGTTCTCCAGCCGCGCCACAACCGGAAGGATGCCTGGCGGGAGTCGCGCAATGAACGGCCGCCAACCCGCTTCGATGCTGCCGTACGCCGGCGTCCGCGTGATCGAGATGACGCACATGGTGATGGGCCCGACCTGCGGGATGCTGCTCGCGGATCTCGGCGCGGAAGTCATCAAGATCGAACCGATCGCCGGCGACAGCACGCGCGCGCTGCGCGGTTCGGGCGCGGGATTCTTCGGGATGTTCAACCGCAACAAGAAGAGCCTCGCGGTCGACGTGAAGGATCCGCGCGGGCTCGAGATCGTGCTGCGGCTCGTCGCGACGGCGGACGTGTTCAGCGAGAACTTCAAGAGCGGCACGATGGACCGGCTCGGCCTCGGTTATCCGGCGCTGCACTCGCTGAATCCGCGCATCGTGTACGTGTCGCACAAGGGTTTCCTGCCGGGGCCGTACGAGCATCGCACCGCGCTCGACGAGGTGGTGCAGATGATGGGCGGCCTCGCATACATGACCGGCCCGGAGGGGCGGCCGCTGCGCGCGGGCGCGAGCGTGAACGACATCATGGGCGGCATGTTCGGCGCGATCGGCGCGATGGCCGCGCTCGCGCAGCGCGAGCGCACCGGCCGCGGCCAGCAGGTGCAGAGTTCGCTGTTCGAAAACAACGTGTTCCTCGTGGCGCAGCACATGATGCAGTTCGCGGTGACGGGGCAGGCCGCATCGCCGATGCCGAGCCGGATTTCCGCGTGGGCCGTCTACGACGTGTTCTCCGTGAAGGACGGCGAGCAGATCTTTCTCGCGGTCGTGTCGGATACGCAGTGGGCGTTGTTCTGCGATGCGTTCGGGCTGGCTGCGCTGAAGGACGATGCGCGCCTCGCGACCAACAACCTGCGCGTGCAGGCGCGCGAGTGGCTGCTGCCCGAACTGCGCGCGCGGCTCGCGCCGCATTCGGCCGCGGAGATCGGCGCGATCTTCGAGTCGATCGGCCTGCCGTATGCACCGATCACCAGGCCGCAGGACCTGTTCGACGATCCGCACCTGCTGGCGACGGGCGGCCTCGCGGACGTGACTTTGCCGGCCGATGCGAGCAGCGCCGGGCGGCCGGTCGACACGCGCACCGCGCTGCTGCCGCTCACGCTCGCGGGCGA
>NZ_QOBB01000234.1:0-10546 GCF_024704855.1 Burkholderia sp. HAN2018
CGGCCGCACGGGCGGCCTGCTGGGTGCGGCGGTCGGCGGCGGCGCCGGCGCGGCGCTCGGCGGCAACATGTCGCGCAGCTCGTACGAGCGCGATCATGGCGATCGTGGCTATCGCCACCGCAAGCATCGTCACCACCGCGACTGGGACTGATCGCCGCTCGCGCGGCACGGTGCGCGAACCGCGCACCGGCGCGTAGACGGCGTCGGCTTCCGACGCGAGATTCGGCCCGGCGGCCTGCCGGGCCGCCATCGCCGGCCAGACCGGCGAACATTTTCCGGCTTCACCAGCCGCGGCCGGATGCCCGATCGATGGGCCGGCCAGTTTCCCCTCCTCGCAGCATTTCCCCGTTTTCCGGCTACACCGCCTCTCGCGACGGAACGCGTCCGCGCAGCGTCGACATCCTTGGCGTTCCATTCGACCCCGTTCGATCCTCGTTCCGCCCCGTTGACCCGTTTCAGTCCGACGACGGCTCATGATCGGTGCGGAGCGGCTCGCAGCCGTGCACGCTTCGGCGCGCGCCAATCTGCGTAACCGGATGTATCGCGACCCGCGTGACCGCAGTTGCGTACCCGCGCCTTCAGCGCCTCCGACGTGCGTTTGCACGGCCCCGCCCGTCAGGATTTCCCGGATAGCCAGACCGTCGCGCCACGCTCCCTCACCGCGTATCGCGGGTGCCGGCAGGTAGTGGGAAATCGAATGGAATCCATCGCAACATTTAATTGGTCGATTGCGAACGACTTCGCTATCGTCGGCGATGCTCGCGTACGGCGTCGAACCGTGCCGCCGGCCGCGCGTCGCCGCATGAACGCGAGCGCCACGGCCCGGCCGCCGGCCCCGCAAGCATGGGCCGCTGCGTCCGATGAACCGGACGAACCCGTCGCGAAGCCTGGCCGACCGAACGAAGGCGCGTGCGCCTTCAAGCCACCCCGGCAACGATGTCCCGCCGCCGCATGCGTGCCCCACGCGCATGTGTGCCGCCCGATGCCGTTGGCGCCCGGGGCCGGACCAACCCATTGCCTGGATGCACTATGTCTAAGACAACGTATTACGCGCCGCACGGCGGCCACCCGCCGCAGACCGATCTGCTGACCGATCGCGCGATGTTCACCGAGGCGTACGCGGTGATCCCGAAGGGTGTGATGCGCGACATCGTCACGAGCTGGCTGCCGTTCTGGACGAACACGCGCCTGTGGGTAATCGCCCGCCCGCTGTCGGGTTTCGCGGAAACCTTCTCGCAGTACATCGTCGAAGTGAACCCGGGCGGCGGCAGCGACAAGCCCGAGCAGGACAAGAACGCCGAAGCCGTGCTGTTCGTCGTCGAAGGCGAAGCCGAGCTGACGCTGCAGGGCACGAAGCACGTGCTGAAGCCGGGCGGCTACGCGTTCATTCCGCCGGGCGCGGACTGGACGCTGCACAACGTCAGCGATGCCGCGGTGCGTTTCCACTGGGTGCGCAAGCATTACCAGGCCGTCGACGGCATTCCGCTGCCGGACGCATTCGTGACCAACGAGCAGGACGTCGAGCCGATCCCGATGCCGGGTACCAACGGCGCATGGGTGACGACGCGCTTCGTCGACATGAGCGACATGCGCCACGACATGCACGTGAACATCGTGACGTTCGAACCGGGCGGCGTGATTCCGTTCGCTGAAACGCACGTGATGGAGCACGGGCTGTACGTGCTCGAAGGCAAGGCCGTCTATCGCCTGAACCAGGACTGGGTCGAGGTCGAAGCGGGCGATTTCATGTGGCTGCGCGCGTTCTGCCCGCAGGCATGCTATTCGGGTGGCCCCGGCCGCTTCCGCTACCTGCTGTACAAAGACGTGAACCGTCACATGAACCTGACGCTGAACCCGGCGCGCTGAGCGCTGCGTCGGCAGTCGAATGTAAAAACCCGCTGGCGCATGCCGGCGGGTTTTTTCTTTGCGCGGCGGTTGTACGGGATGCGCATGTCGACTCCAGGGCCGGTAACCTTGCCGTCGCCCGAACGGCGGCGGCGCGGGCCATCCCGTGCGTCATTCCTTGCGTCCGACGCTCAACGGCACATCGGTCAGGCGCAGCTCATGCGCCAGGTCGATCAGCGCGCGCAACCGCGCGGGCACGAAGCGATGGCCCGAATAGTAGAGCCGCAGCCCGCCGAACGACGGGCACCACGGCGCCAGCACCGGCACCAGCGCGCCGCTCTTCAGTTCTTCGCCGATGAACCATTCGGAAATGAAACCGATGCCCAGCCCGAACAGGATCGCCTGCTTGATCGCGGCCAGTTCGTTGAGCGCGAACCGCACGGGCAGGTCCATCTGCAGCTTCTGCCCGTTGCGTTCGAGCTCCCAGTGATAGATGCCGCCGTGGGCCATGCGCATGCCGATGCTCTGGTGCTTGAGCAGGTCGCGCGGATGGCGCGGCGTGCCGTGGCGTTTCAGGTACTCGGGCGTTGCGACCACCAGCATGCGGATTTCGCGCGACAGCGCGACGGCGATCATGTCCTGCGGCACGGCTTCGGCCAGACGGATGCCGGCGTCGAACCCCTCGGCGACGATGTCGATCAGGCGCGACTCGCTCACGATGTCGATGCGGACGTCGGGGTAACGCTGCGCGTACGGATGGAACAGCGGCCCCAGCAACAGATGCGCGGCCCCCTGCGGCGCGTTGATGCGCAGCGTGCCGCTCGGTGTGTCGGGCCCGGCGGCGGCATCCTCGCCGGCGCTCCTGATCTCGGCGAGCGCGGGCGCGATGCGCTCCACGTAGCGCTGGCCCGCATCGGTCAGCGACACGCTGCGTGTCGAGCGGTTGAACAGGCGCACCTTCAGGCGCGCTTCCAGTCCGGCCACGGCGCTGCTCACCGCCGTCGTCGACATGCCCAGCTCCAGCGCCGCGCCGCGAAAGCTGCTGCGGCGCGCGACGGCCAGGACCACTTCCAGCTCGGTCATTCCGGTGCGGTGCATCGATTGTCCTGATTTTCGGGATGAGTCATCAGAGATAAGGCGGCTTATCGGAACAGTAATGTATTCCTAGACTGCGTGTCATGACGGCTTGTCGGATACGCACACAAGGAGTACGCACCATGCAACGCATCGAACAGATCTACATCGACGGCGAATTCGTGACGCCGCACGGCGACGAATGGTTTGACCTGCACGACCCGAGCACCGAGCGGGTGATCGGGCAGGTCCGGCTCGGCGACGAGCAGGATGCCGAACGGGCGATCGCCGCGGCCAAGGCCGCGTTTCCCGGCTGGTCGCGCACCACGCGGGAAGAACGGATCGCCGCGCTCGAGCGCATGCGCGACGCCGTCGTCGCGCGGGAAGGCGACCTGATGGAGGCCGTCGTGACCGAATACGGCGCGCCGGTCGAGCGCGGCCGCTGGATGGCGACCTATCCGGCGGACGCGATCCGGCAGGCCATCGCCGCGCTGGAGACGTTCGCGTTCGAGGAGCAGGCCGGCTCGGCCCGCGTGATCATGACGCCCGTCGGCGTGGCCGGCCTGATCACGCCGTGGAACAGCGATGCGGGATTCATCTGCAACAAGCTGGCCACCGCGCTGGCGGCAGGCTGCACCGCGGTCATCAAGCCCAGCGAGATGAGCGCGATGCAGACGCAGGTCGTCACCGAGGCGCTGCATGCGGCGGGCTTGCCCAAGGGGGTGTTCAATATCGTCAACGGGCGCGGCGACGTGGTCGGCGACGCGATCTCGCGCAGCCCCGACGTCGCGAAGATTTCGTTCACCGGCTCGTCCGCGGTGGGCCAGCATCTGGTGAGCGCCGGCGCGGCGACGATGAAGCGCGTGACGCTGGAGCTCGGCGGCAAATCGCCGACGGTGGTGCTCGACGATGCGGATTTCGCGAGCATCATGCCGCTCGTGCTGCAGGCGGGATTCATGAACAGCGGCCAGGCCTGCATCGCGGGGACGCGCGTGCTGGTGCCGCGCCATCGGCTCGCGGAATTCGAAGACGCGATCAGCCAGGCGGTGGCGCGTGTGCGCTCAGGCGATCCGCGCGATGCCGGCACCGACATCGGGCCGATGGTCAGCGCGAAGCAATGGGAGCGGGTGCAGCACTACATCCGCATCGGGCAGGAAGAAGGCGCGGTGCTGCTGGCGGGCGGTGAAGGTCGGCCGGATGGTTTGCAGGCCGGGTGGTTCGTGAAACCGACGGTCTTTTCCCGGGCGAACAACCGGATGCGGATCGCGCAGGAAGAAATCTTCGGGCCGGTGCTGACCCTCATCCCTTACGAAGACGACGCCGATGCGATCGCCATCGCCAACGATACGCGCTACGGCCTGAGCGCGATGGTGCTGGGCAAGGACTTCGAACGCTGCGAGCGCGTGGCGCTGCAGATCGATTCCGGCCGCGTGCTCGTCAATACGCTGGCCCACGAGCCGCTTGCGCCGTTCGGCGGCTTCAAGCATTCGGGGCTGGGGCGGGAAATGGGCCGGTGGGGCATCGGCGCGTATCTGGAACCCAAGACCCTGATCGGGAGCGCAAGCCAGGTCGCGTGAGCAGGCGCTCGCATTCGATGCCCCTGTACGCCGTGCGGGGGCGTTTGCGTCTCTCATGCTGATGCATCACGCATGCATCACCGGTGATCGGGCGCGCAAGCCGGGTCGCGTGAGCAGGCACTTGCCCTCAATGCCCTTGTCCGCCGTGCGGCCGCGTTTGCGTATCTCATGCGGCTGCACATCGCACGCGCATCGCTGGTGAAAAGGCGCGGCCGGTGATTCCAAGCCTCGGAGGTGGAACGGACGCATGCGGCGCATCCTGACGATGCGAGGCTGCTCGCGGATGCCGCTGCGTTGCGCGGCTACAAGCCGAGCGCGTGCGCGGCGAGCTGCGCGACCGCCAGCCGGGTTTCGGGCAGCAGGTCATCCTCCATCAGCCACACGGCCGACAGGCCCGCCCACGCCAGAATCCACTTCAGCAGCCGACGGCGATCGAGTCGCGCGGCATCGGCCACGCACACGACGCGTTGCGTGAAGCGCGCCGGATCGACCGCGATCTCGTGCGCCGGATTGCAGAACAGGTTCGCGTAGTCGAACGCACGATCGCCGCGCAGCCCTTTCGGGTCGATCGCGAGCCATCCGCGATCGCCGAAATGAAGAATGTTGTCGTGATGGATGTCGCCGTGCAGGACGACTTCGTCGACGGGCGGCCCGGCCAGCAGCTCGCGCGCGATCGTTGCCGAGCAATGCAGCACGTCGTTGCCGGCGTTGTCCGACAGCAGCGAACGGAACCAGTCGCGCAGCGGCACGACCGAAACCGGCTCCGGCGCACGATGCGCGTGCAGCCGGGCGACGACGCCGCATGCGATGCGCATCGTGTCGTCGTCGTGACCCGATGCGGACAATTTGGCCAGCGACGGCGCGGGCTGCGCGCGCTCGAGCAGGATCGCGTCGCTGTCGTGCTGCCACACCTGCGCCGCGCCGTGCCCGTTCCACCACGTCATCAGCGCGTTGCCGCGCCGCTCTTCGTCGCAGGTGGCGACCTTCAGCATCGCGGGCCGCGCCTGCCAGAGAACGGGCAACAGGCCGCCGCTCGCGGTCAGGATCGGGCCGCCGTCGGGTACGAGGCCCCACAGGCCGAGGTATCGATCGAACATCACACGATGCTACAGGCGAAACGGATCGCGCGCAGCGCGGTTCTCCCGGCCGCGTTTGACGTGCCCGCACGTTCGACGTGAACGGCCCGACACCCTTTCCTAAATAAAATTTAGCCAGCCAAACTTTGGCTAAAGAATGTTCCGGTTTTGCGCGATCCCTTCGACAATGCGCGCCTTTCGTGACCGGTCGGTGCATATCGCGCGCCGGCCGTCGCAGCATCGAAGAAGGAGCCCGACATGACCGACCACACCGCATCCCCTCCGCCGTCCGTGCCGCCGCCGCGCCGCCGTCGCGCATGGCGCACGCTCGCGGGCGCGCTGCTCGGCCTGACGCTCGCGTGCGCGGGCATCGGCGCATGGACGATCAATCGCATCTGGACGCAGCTGCCGTCCGTCGAGCACCTCGCCGTCTATCGTCCCGCGCTGCCGCTGCGGATCTTCTCGCGCGATGGCGACCTGCTCGCCGAATACGGCGTCGAGCGGCGCGAGTTCGTGCCGCTCGAACGCATCCCGGCGCTGATGCGGCACGCGCTGCTCGCGGCCGAGGACGCGAAGTTCTATCAGCACGGCGCGGTGGATGTCGGCGGCCTCGCGCGCGCGACGTTCGCGAACGTCGTGACGGGGCAGCCGGGTCAGGGCGGGAGCACGATCACGATGCAGGTCGCGCGCAACTTCTACCTGACGCGCGACAAGGTGCTGAGCCGAAAGCTCGCCGAGATCCTGATGGCGGCCAAGCTCGAACGCGAATACAGCAAGGACAAGCTGCTCGAGCTGTACATGAACGAGATCTACCTGGGTGAGCGCGCATACGGTTTCGCGGCGGCGGCGAACGTGTATTTCGGCAAGCCGCTCGACGCGCTGAACGCGGGCGAGGCGGCCGTGCTCGCGGGGCTGCCGAAGGCGCCGTCCGCGTTCAACCCGGTCGTCAATCCGGCGCGCGCGACCGCGCGGCGCAACTACGTGCTCGGGCGGATGCACGCACTCGGCCAGCTCGACGACGCGACTTATCGCGCAGCCGTCGACGCGCCGATCGCGCTGGCGACCACGCCGCCGCCCGGGATCGTCGCCGCGCCGTACGTCGCCGAACGCGCGCGCCGGATGATGGTCGAGCGCTTTCACGACGACGCCTATACGCTCGGCCTCGACGTGACGACGACGATCTCGATGCGCGACCAGCGCGCGGCCGAAGCCGCGCTCCAGCGCACGCTGAGCCGGCAGCCGGGCGCGAAGCGCGATGCGCGCAACGGGCTCGAAGGCGCGCTCGTGTCGCTCGATGCGGCCACCGGCGACATGCTCGCGCTCGTCGGCGGCGCGGATTTCAATCGCAACGTGTTCGACCATGCGCTGCAGGCGTATCGCCAGCCGGGTTCGAGCTTCAAGCCGTTCGTCTATTCGGCCGCGCTGGAGAAGGGCTACTTCCCGGGTGTGCTCGTCGACGATACGCAGCGCACGCTCACCCATGAGGAAACCGGCGCGCGGCCGTGGCGTCCGCGCAATTTCGGCAACCGCTACGAGGGTTTCATCCCGGTACGGCGCGGGCTCGTGCGCTCGAAGAACCTGGTCGCGGTCAGCCTGATGCAGGCCACCGACGCGCGCTACGTGCAGCAGCACGCGGTGCATTTCGGCTTCGACGCGCAGCGTAATCCGGCGTCGCTGCCGCTCGCGCTCGGCGCGGGCGCGGTGACACCGCTCGAACTCGCGAGCGCGTACAGCGTGTTCGCGAACGGCGGGACGCGGATGGAGCCGCGCCTGATCCTGTCGGTGAAGCAGCGCCACGGCGGCGCGATGTACGAGGCCACGACGCCGGAAGGCGCGCGCGTCGTGTCGGCGCGTAACGCATTCTTGATGGACAGCATGCTGCGCGACGTCGTGAAGGCCGGCACCGCGCGCGGCGCGCTCGCGCTGCGCCGCGACGACGCGGCCGGCAAGACGGGCACGTCGAACGGGTCGAAGGATGTGTGGTTCGCCGGCTACTCGTCGGGGGTCGTCGCGGTCGCGTGGCTCGGCTACGACACGCCGCGCCCGATGGGGCGCGCGACCGGCGCGACGCTGGCGCTGCCGGTCTGGCTCGACTACATGAAGACGGCCGTCGACGGACGCACGCCGGTCGATGCGACGCCGCCGCAGGACGTCGCGCTCGTCGACGGCGATTTCGTCTACGCCGAATACACGCGCGGCACGTGCACGGCCGACGTGCCGTCGTACATCCGCAGCCGCTTCGCCTGCGGCGGCGCGGCGGCGCAGGACGCCTCCGATGCGCCGGCCGGCAGCGGCAAACCCGACGAGCCGATGCCCGCGGCCGTCGACGCGGCCGAGCGCGAGCGCGTGCTCGACCTGTTCCGTACCGACGACTGACGCGCATCATGCATACGCTTTATCTGATTGCGATCGTCGCGGAAGCGATGTCGGGTGCGCTGATGGGCATGCGGCGCGGGATGGACCGCTTCGGGCTCGCGCTCGTCGGCGCGGTGACGGCGCTCGGCGGCGGCACCGTGCGCGACGTGCTGCTCGGCCACTATCCGCTCGGCTGGATCGCGCATCCCGAATACCTGGTGATTACGCTGGCCGCGGCAACCGTCGCATCGTGGGCCGCCCGGCATGTCGCGCGAATGAAGACGCTGTTCGTCACCGTCGACGCGATCGGCCTCGCCGCGTTCACGATCATCGGCTGCGACATCGGCGCGTCGACCGGCGCCGCGCCGATCATCGTCGTGCTGGCCGGCGCGATCACCGGCGTGTGCGGCGGGATGCTGCGCGACCTGCTGTGCAACGAGATGCCGCTGATCCTGCGCGAGGAACTGTACGCGAGCGTCGCGTTCGTGACGGGGGCGTTGTATGTCGGGATGCAGCATCTCGGCATCGATGCGGACGCGGCGACCGTGGTCGCGCTGGCGGCCGGTTTCTCGATGCGGATGCTGGCCGTGCGGCTCGGGTGGAAGATGCGGACCTTCGGCGCGGCCGACGTCGGGCATTGACGCGTGGCCGCGCGGCGGCGTTCAGTCCGGCTGCATCACCTGGAAGACATTGCCTTCCGGATCGATGCCGTCGAGCAGCCGGTACGGGAATCCGTCGAAGCGCTTGACGTCGCGCACGGTGACGCCGTCGCGCGCGAGACGGTCGCGATGCGCGTCGATGTCGGCGTCGATCCGGAAGACGAGCTTCATGTTGTTCGTCTCCGGGTTCGCATTCGACGGCGCGGCCGCGTGGCGAAACGCCGGGCCGGCCAGATGCAACGCGAGTTCGATCGCGCCCGCGTCGAGCACCGCCCATTCACCGTCGATTTCCTCGATGACAGGCAGATCGAAATGGCGTTGATAGAACGCCTTCAGCAGCGTGACGTCCTGGACGTACAGGATGATGCGGGTCATCGGAAGCGGCATGGGAGTCTCCTCGAAAGGGAAGCGCGAATGAGGCTGCCTGAAAGTCGGGCGCGCCGATCGACGACCGGGAAGCGGCCGCCCCGCATGCACCCGCGGCGTCATGCCGGGACCATGACCGGCGGCGCACCGTCGCCGGTTTCCACCATCTTCACGGAAAACCCGTAGCACTGCGCGATATGCGCGGGCGTCATCACGTCGCGCGGCGTGCCGTGCGCGACGATCGTGCCGTCGGCGAGCATCGCGATCGTATCCGCGTGCCGCGCGGCGAGGTTCGGATCGTGGACGATCGCGAGCACGCCGAGCCGCCATTCGCGCGCGACCGAGCGCACGGTGTCGAGCAGCCGGTGCTGGTGCGCGAGGTCGAGCGCGGCGGTCGGTTCGTCGAGCAGCAGGTAGCGCGGGCCGCTCTCCGTTGCGTCGTCGTCCGGCCATAGCTGCGCGAGCACGCGCGCGAACTGCACGCGCGCGAGTTCGCCGCCCGACAGCGTCGTGACGTCGCGGCCGACGAGCGCGTCGGCGCCCGCGCGTTCGAGCGCGCGCCACGCGATGTCGCGATCGTGATGCGATGTCGCGCCGCTGCGCCGCGCATGCGGATAACGGCCGAGCAGCACGATTTCGTCGACGCTGAACGGGAAGGCCGGTTGCGCGGCCTGCGGCAGCACCGCGCGCAGGCACGCGAGGCGCGGCGCGTCGATGCGCGCGAGCGGTTCGCCGTTCAGCGTGATGTCGCCGGTCACGCGTACGCCGCTCGGCGCGACGCTGCCGGTCAGTTCGCCGGCGAAGGTCTTCAGCAGCGTGCTCTTGCCCGCGCCGTTGCGGCCGAGCAGCGCGGTCACGCGGCCCGGTTCGATCGACAGCGACAGGTCGCGGAGGATGGCGTTGTGGCGGCGCGCGACGTCGAGATGGTGTGCGGTCAGCATGGTCGTCGTGAAGAAAGGGTTACCCGCCGAGCGCGCCGCGGCTTTTCCACAGCAGTGCCAGAAAGAACGGTGCGCCGAGCAGCGCGGTCAGCACGCCGAGCGGAATTTCGGCCGGCGCCGCGACCGTGCGCGCGGCGAGATCGGCGGCGAGCGTCAGCAACGCGCCGAGCAGCGCGGCGCCGGGCAGCACGACGCGCTGGTCGGGGCCGCACGCGAGACGCACGCAATGCGGCGCGACGAGCCCGATGAAGCCGATGATGCCGGCGCACGATACCAGCGCGCCGACCGCGAGCGCGACCGCGACGAGCACGCGCCGCTTCAGCCGCTGCACCGGCACGCCGAGGTGCAGCGCCTCGGTTTCGCCGAGCTGCAACGCGTTCAGCGCGTCGCGTTCGCGTGCGAGCAGCACGCAGCCGATCGCGACGCACGGCGCGACGGCCGCCAGCGCGGACCATTGCGCGCCGCCGAGGCTGCCGAGGCTCCAGAAGGTCAGCGAGCGCAGCTGCGCATCGTCGGCGACGAACGTGAGCAGCCCGATCGCGGCGCCGGCCAGCGCATTGATCGCGATGCCGGCGAGCAGCAGCAGCGGCAACGCGAGCCGGCCGCGCGACGCGGCGAGCCGGTAGACGAGCGCGGCGACCGCGAGCGCGCCC
>NZ_QOBB01000235.1:0-10551 GCF_024704855.1 Burkholderia sp. HAN2018
CGGCGCCGGCCCGGGCGGCGGGGGCCTCGGGCGGCGCGCTCAGCCAGCCCGCGTCGGACGCGGCGTCCATCGGAACGCTGTCCGCACGCTGCGCGTCGGTCAGGTACGCGATGAACGCCTCCTCGAGCGTGCCGGCGCCGCGCATGCGCACGAGTTCCCCCGGCGACGCGCTGGCGAGCACCCGGCCCGCGTGCATCAGCGAGATGCGATCGCAGCGCTCGGCTTCGTTCATGAAGTGCGTCGAGATGAAGATCGTCACGCGATCCTGCCGGGCGAGCTCGATCATCAGCCGCCAGAAGTCGTCGCGCGCGACGGGATCGACACCCGACGTCGGCTCGTCGAGGATCAGCAGTTCGGGCTTGTGCACCATCGCGACCGCGAGCGACAGCCGCTGCCGCATGCCGAGCGGCAGGCTTTCGGGTAACGCGTCGAGTACGCCGGTGAGCCCGAAGCGCCCGGCCATTTCGTCGACCCGCCCCGGCACGTCCGCCTCCGGCACGCCGAACAGGCGCGCATGCAGCACGAGGTTCTGCCGGACGGTCAGCTCGCCATACAGCGAAAACCCCTGCGACATGTAGCCGACCCGCCGGCGCGTGTCGATGTCGTCGGCCGCGACCGGCTGGCCGAACAGCGTCGCCGTGCCTTCGGAGGCCGGCAACAGGCCCGTGAGCATCTTCATCGTCGTCGACTTGCCGCAGCCGTTGGAGCCGAGGAAGCCGAAGATCTCGCCGCGGCGGATTTGCAGGCTCACGTGATCGACCGCGACGAAATCGCCGAACCGCATCGTCAGCCCGTCGGCCTCGATCGCGTAGCCGGCGGCGGGTTCGGGCTGAAACGGCGCGATCCGGATCGGCTCGTGCCCGCGCCGCTGCGCGTCCGGGAGCAACGCGACGAATGCGCCTTCGAGCGTGTCGCACCCGGTGCGGGCCAGCAGCTCGTCCGGGCTGCCGGTCGCCAGCACCCGCCCGGCGTCCATCGCGATCAGCCGGTCGAAGCGCCGGGCTTCGTCCATGTACGCGGTCGCCACCAGCACGCTCATCGCCGGGCGGGCGGCCCGGATGCGCGCGATCAGTTCCCAGAACTGGGCGCGCGACAGCGGATCGACGCCGGTCGTCGGTTCGTCGAGGATCAGCAGGTCAGGATCGTGGATCAGCGCGCAGCACAGGCCGAGCTTCTGCTTCATGCCGCCGGACAGCTTGCCGGCGGGGCGATCCAGGAACGGGTGAAGGCCAGTGCTGCGCGTGAGCGCGTCGATCCGGCGGCGCCGCTCCGCCGCATCGTGACCGAACAGCCGCGCGAAAAACTGCAGGTTTTCCTCGACGGACAGCGTCGCGTAGAGGTTCCGGCCCAGGCCCTGCGGCATGTACGCGATGCGCCGGCACACGCGCGCGCGATGACGGCGCGACGCCAGGTCGCCGCCGAGGGCCCAGACGCGCCCCTGCTGGATCGCGCGTGCGCCGGACACGAGCGCGAGCAGGCTCGACTTGCCGACCCCGTCCGGGCCGATCAGCCCGACCATGCGGCCGGCCGGGATGTCGAGCGTCACGTCGTCGAGCGCGGCCTTGTCGCCGTAGCGCAGCGAGACGCCGGACAGCCGTGCGACCGGCGCGGGTGCCGGCGGCGTTTCGGTCGCGCCGGCACCCGTATCGGCCGGGAGCGCCGATTTCATTGCGGCACCTTGATCGCGAGGCGCGCGGGCCACGCGGCGTTCGGATCGACCTTCAGCCATGCGACACCCGGCAGCCCGGTCTTGACGAGCTTCAGGTGGCGCTGCAGCAGGTCGCGGTCGATGCGCGCCTTCACCCGGAACATCAGCTTCTGCCGCTCGGTGGCCGTCTCGACCGTCTTCGGCGTGAACTGCGCGGTGCTCGACACGTACGACACGCGGGCCGGAATCACGTATTCCGGCGCGGCGTCGAGCACGATCCGCACGTCGGCGCCGAGCGGCACGCGGCCGACGACCGTCTCGGGCAGGAAGAACGTCATGTAGACGTCCGACAGGTCGACCACGTTGAGCACCTTGCCGCCGGCCGGCAGCACCTCGCCCGATTCGGCCACGCGATACTGCACGCGCCCGTCGCGCGGCGAGGTCAGGTCGCTGTCCGAGATGTCGGCCTGCACGCGCGCGACGGTCGCCTGCGCGGCCGTCACCGCCGAGTGCGCGGCGACCAGCTGGGCCCGGGTTGCGTCGATCGCGGCCTGGGCTGCCTGCACCTGCGCGCGCGCGGCATTCACGGTCGCCCGCAGGCTGCCGGCGCGCGCGCGATCGTCGTCGAGTTCCTGCATCGACGACGCGCCGTCGCGCGACAGCGTTTCGGAGCGCGCGAGCCGCCGCGTCGCCGCATCCAGTTCGCTTTCCCGCTGGACGACGACGGCCTCGGCCGCCGCCTTGTCGCTGCGCCGCTGCGCGACCTGGGCGTCGATGCTCGCCGCCGTGTTCACGGCCTGCGCCTCCCGGGCGCGCGCCTCGTCGAGCTGTGCCTGCAGGACGACCACGTCCATGCGCGCGAGCGGCTGCCCGGCCTTCACGAAGTCGCCTTCGTCGACGAGCATCGCAGTGACGCGCCCCGGCAGCTTGGTCGCGACGTCGATTTCGGTCGCCTCGATGCGGCCGTTGCCGCTCACGAGGCCGGCATCGGCCTGCCCGTCACGCCAGCGCGTCCATCCGAAATACGTGATGCCGATCGCGAGCACGGCGACGCCTGCCCCGATCAGAAGAGGGCGCTTGAGGGTTTTCATCGTGTGGAATCCGGATTCGTCGATTCGTTGGTCGGTCGCGCGAGAGCCGCGTCGCCGTCGTACGTGGCGCCGCCGAGCGCGCCGTACAGCGCGACGCGGCTCGACAACAGCGCGCGACGCGTCATCACCCATTGCTGCTCCGCGTTCATCAGGTCCCGCTGCGCGTCGAGCACCTCGAGGAAGCGGGTGGCGCCGCTGTCGTAGCGCAGCTTCGCGAGGCGGGCCCGTTCGGCCTGCGAATCCAGCGTGGCGCGCTCGATACGCACCTCGTCGGCCAGCCAGTAGCGGGACGCAAGCGCATCGGACACGTCGCGAAACGCGCTCTGGATCGTCCGCTCGTACCGCGCGAGCGCTTCGTCGTGCTGGGCGTGCGCGAGCGCGAGATTCGAGCGGTTGCGGCCGCCGTCGATCAGCGGCAGCGTCACGTTCGGGATCACCGACCAGACGCCGGTGCCGGACGTCAGCAACTCATGCAGCGCGCTGCTGCCCGAGCCGATCGAGCTCGTCAGCGCGATGCGCGGAAAGAACGCGGCGCGCGCCGCGCCGATGTTGGCGCGGGACGCCTGCAGTTCGTGTTCGGCCGCGATCACGTCCGGCCGCTGCGCGAGCAGCGACGAGGGCAGGCCGGGGGCGAGCGACGGCGCGACGGCGTCGTCGTCGAGCGCGAGCGGCGTGCCGGCCAGATCCGGCGGCGCACCGACCAGCAGGGCCAGTGCCTCGGCCGCCGATGCGCGCGCCTGTTGCAACTGGGCGCCGAGGGATTCCGCTTGCTGCAGCAGGATCTCGGCCTGCGTCAGGTCGAGGCGCGAGATCGCGCCGGCCGCATGGCGAAGCCGGAAAATCCGCAGCGACTCGCGGCGCGTGTCGATCGTCGCGCGGGTCAGCGCGATGCGCTCGTCGTACTCGCACAGCGTCAGGTACGCGTTGGCGACCGACGTAATCACGCTCAGCGTCGCGGCACGCCGGGCCGCATCGCTCGCGAGATAGCGCTGCAGCGCCGCGTCCTTCAGGTTGCGCACGCGGCCCCAGAAATCGAGCTCCCATTGCGTCTCGGCCAGCCGCACCTCGTAGACCTGCCCGATGAACGGTGTCGGCGTGAGGAACCCGCCCGGCGCACGAAACCGCGCATAGGCCGCGCCGGCGCCGATCGTCGGCCACTGGTCCGCGCTGCGGATGCCGTAGACGGCACGGGCCTGTTCGACGCGCGCGACGGCCGCGCGCAGGTCGCGATTGTTGGCCAGCGCCTGCGCGATCAGCGCCCGCAGGCGCGCATCGACGAAGTAGTCCTGCCATGCGGGCACCGGCGCGGCCGCGGGCGTGGCGCCGGCCGACGGATCCGGAAAGGCGGCGGGGATCGGCGCGGCGGGACGCTGGTCCGGCGGGGCGAGCGACAGGCATCCGGACAGCAGGCCGATACCCGTTGCGAGCGCAACGAAACGCCCGTACCGGGAAGCTGCAATGCGGAACACGACGGGAAGCGCGGTGGCGCGCATGGAAAGCCTCGGCGAATACGGAAACGCGGGGTGGCGCCGCCTCGTGGCGTCGCCGCTTCGGGTTCACTTATATCCGACGATTGACGCTCCTACCCTTGATCTGCATCACTTCGGCGGGAATGCGTTTCGAGCGGTGCTTCGGTTGACAGGCGCGCCGGAACATGGCCCTGGGCCGGCGGGTTGCACCGGGCCCGACGCGGTCGCACGCGTCACGGCCGGTCGCCAGGGGCGAGGTTCAGCAGGACGGCGAACGAGAGGATGCTCAGGATCAGCGTGACGATCGAGTATCTGAAAACCCGCTCGTCGAACAGCATGCCGTGAATGATGCCGGCCAGCGATGCGAGCGCGATGAATACGCTGAGCGTTGCCAGCGAGATGCGGTATTGCCTGCGGTTCATGACGGTCTCCCGGGGAGCGGCTGTCGCAACGATACGAAGCGTGCGGGCCGCCACGAATGTCGCGGCGGCCGGGGACATGATCGCGTCGCACCCCGTCGCGCAGTTGATCTGCGTCAACGGAAAAATCGGGATCGAGTGTGCGCGAGTGCGGCTGCCGCAAGCACGGCGTTGATTGATCCTCGTCAAACCGCCGGCGCCGCCTTGCGCGATGCTGAATCCGGTGCGGCCCCATCGCCGATCGCGAATGTCGCGACCGGCACGGGCCGACAGGAGACGGCAATGAAGTCCGATGCAGCACTCAAGCAGGATGTCGAGCAGGCGCTGTTCTGGAATCCGGCGGTCGATGCACGGCGGATCGACGTCGACGTACACGACCGGATCGTGACGTTGCGCGGCACGGTCGACAGCTGGGCCCAGAAACTCGAGGCGCAGAAAACGGCGCTGCATGTCGAGGATGCACGCGCGCTCGTGCTCGAACTGAACGTTGCACCGCAGGAGAACGCGTGCGCGGACCAGGAACTGGCGATCGCGATCACCTTCGCGCTCGGCTGGCAGGAGGCGCTGCGCGATCACAAGATTCGCGTCGAGGTCGATCACGGTTGCGTGACGCTCGACGGTGAAGTCGATCATGCATACCAGAGCCGGGCAGCGGAAAAGATGGTCAGCCGGATGATCGGCGTCGTCGGCGTCGCGAACCGGATCCGGGTGCGCACGGACCACACGGTGCCGGACGTCGGCACGCGGATCGCCGAAGCGCTTGCGCGTCGCGCGCGGCGCGAATCCGCGGGAATTGCGATCGACGCGGCCGACGGCGTCGTCACGTTGACGGGCAAGGTCGCGTCGCTCGCCGAAAGGCGCGCCGCGTGCGGTGCGGCCGGATCGGTGAGAGGTGTCCGGGAGGTCGTCGACCGGCTCACCGTCGGCTGACGGCTCGCCAGTGCCGTCCACTGCGAGGAGACGTAGTCATGAACCGTTCGAATTCCGGCCCCGGCCGACACCCTCTGCGCCACGACAGGCGCATGCAGCCGCATACGAAGGACAGTTACCGCGATCCGAAGCGGCCGAAGGGCGACAGGATCTGCGAAGGCTGCGGCGCCGTCTGCGACGCGGGCCGCTGGACGTGGTACGCGACGCCGCTCGACCGGCGCCAGCTCGAATGCCCGGCCTGCAAGCGCATGCGGGAAAACCTGCCGGCGGGCGAACTGGTGCTGCACGGCGTGTACCTGTGCGCGCACCGGGCGACGATTCTCGACCTGCTCGAGCGCCAGGCCATTCTGGAGACGAGCGAGCACGCGCTCGAACGCATCATGGAAATCGAGAAATCCGCCGATACGCTCGTCGTCCGCACGACGGGCGTGCACATGGTGCGACGGCTGGGGGAAGCGTTGCTGCATGCGCATCACGGCGATCTCGTGATCCACTATCGCGATGGCGAGGACATCCTGCGCGCGCAATGGACGCGCAACGACGCATGAACGGAGGGGTGTCCGGCGAGCGGGCCTGATGCGATGAAAAAATCATTCGATTACTCCGGACTGCTGATCCCGTTCGTGTTTGCCGCGCTGGTGGCGTATCAGCTGCTGATGACCCGGCCGGCAACAACGTCGATCCCGTACAGCGACTTTCACCGCCTGGTCGACGCGCGGCTCGTCGACGATCTGGACATCGGCCAGTCGTCGATTTCGGGCGTGCTGCGCATGCCCGAGGCCGCTGCGAACCTGCCGGCCTCCGACGCGGCCGCCGTGAAGAAGGCCGGGCCGCCGTGGCGCTTCACGACCAACCGGGTCGCTGACGATCGCCTCGTCACCGAACTCACGGCCGCCGGCATCCGCTATCGCGGCGTGCCGGATTCGGGCTGGCTGGAAACGCTTGCCGGGTGGATATTGCCGGTGATCGTCCTCATGACGTTCTGGAGCTTCATGATGCGCAGGCCGGGCGGGGTCCGGGACTTCAGCGGCATGGGCAAAAGCCAGGCACGCGTGTACGTGCAGCAGGAAACCGGCATCACGTTCGACGACATCGCCGGCATCGACGAGGCGAAGGCCGAACTGCAGCAGATCGTCGCGTTCCTGCGCAACCCCGAACGCTACCAGCGGCTCGGCGGCAAGATCCCGAAGGGCGTGCTGATCGTCGGCGCGCCCGGCACCGGCAAGACGCTGCTCGCGCGCGCGGTGGCCGGCGAGGCGGCCGTGCCGTTCTTCACGATCAGCGGCTCGGCGTTTGTCGAGATGTTCGTCGGGGTCGGCGCGGCACGCGTGCGCGACCTGTTCGAGCAGGCCCAGCAGAAGGCGCCGTGCATCGTGTTCATCGACGAGCTCGATGCGCTCGGCAAGGCGCGCGGCGTCGGCCTGATGTCCGGCAACGACGAGCGCGAGCAGACGCTCAACCAGCTGCTCGTCGAGATGGACGGCTTCCAGGCCAATTCGGGCGTGATCATCATGGCCGCGACCAACCGGCCGGAGATCCTGGATCCGGCGTTGCTGCGGCCCGGGCGCTTCGACCGCCACATCGCGATCGACCGGCCCGACCTGACCGGCCGCAAGCAGATCCTTGCCGTGCACACGAAGCGCGTGAAGCTGGCCCCGGAGGTCGACCTTGCCGAGCTGGCGCAGCGCACGCCGGGCTTCGTCGGCGCGGATCTCGCGAACGTCGTCAACGAGGCCGCGCTGCATGCGGCCGAACTCGGCAAGCCGGCGATCGGCATGGCCGACTTCGACGAGGCGATCGATCGCGCGATGACGGGCATGGAGCGCAGGAGCCGCGTGATGAACGACGAGGAAAAGCGGACCATCGCGTACCACGAGGCGGGGCACGCGCTCATCGCGCAAAGCCGCGTGCAATGCGATCCGGTGAAGAAGGTGTCGATCATCCCGCGCGGCATCGCGGCGCTCGGCTACACGCAGCAGGTGCCGACCGAGGATCGCTACGTGCTGCGCAAGAGCGAGCTGCTCGAGCGGCTCGACGTCCTGCTCGGCGGGCGCGTCGCCGAGGAACTCGTGTTCGGCGACGTGTCGACCGGCGCGCAGAACGACCTCGAGCGAGCGACCGCGCTGGCGCGGCACATGGTCATGCAATACGGGATGAGCGCGAAGCTCGGCCTGGCGACGCTGGACGACGCGACGCCGCAAGGCGGTTCACCCGGCGTATGGACGCCGGGCGACGGCCGGTGCAGCGAACACACCGCGCAGTTGATCGACGAGGAGGTGCGCGCGCTGCTCGAAGACGCGCACGTCCGCGTCGCGGCGACGCTCGGCGAGCATCGCGACGCGCTGGAACGGATCGCGCGGTGCCTGCTGCAGCACGAGTCGATCGATCACGACACGCTGGTGGCGCTCATTACGCCGCCGGACGATCGCGGCGCGGCGCCCGAGCCGGCGCGAGCCGATGCGGAGCCGGTAGCGGCCACGGACACGTCGGCCTGACCCGCGACCGGCGATCGGGCCGCTCAACAGCCGATGCAGACCGCGCCGTCGCGCAGTTGCGCGGTGTCGTCGGTGACGACCGACGCGAGCCGCGGGTCGGGGCGGAACACCGTGATGCCCTTGAGCCGGTCGCGCCACGCCGCGAAGAACAGCGCGTCGACCTGCGCCAGCGAACATTGGCTGTCCAGCGTCACGGTCTTCGAGATGCCGGCGTCGACGCAGGGCTGGAGCGCCGCGAGCATCGCGACGTGATCGAGCGGTGCGATCTCGGCCGCGGTAGCGAAATAGTCCGGCAGCTCGACGCCGTCGCCATGCAGCGCGCGAAACAGCCGGTAAGCATGGTTCTGCACCCGGAACGCGCGCACCTGCCCGTCTGCCGTGCGGACCATCCGGCGCTGCGTCCAGCCGACGGCCGGCTCGATGCCGTTCGAGCAGTTGTCGCAGAACGCGAGACTCACGCTGCCGGCCGGCGCGAACGACAGCAGATGGCTGTTGCGCAGCCCGTGCCGGTCGATCGCGTGATGCACCTTCAGCGGCAGCCGCATGCGGTAGGCGGGGCCGGTCAGGTAAGCGGCCGGATCGTAGGCGGGAAACGCGCCGAGCTCGGCGGCCAGCGCGGCCGATGCGGCAAACGCGTGCTCGCGCATCGTCAGCGCGATGCTGCGCGCACATGCGCGCGCCTCGACGCTGTCGTAGCGTAGCCGCAGCATCGTCAGCGCGTCGCCCAGGCCCGTCACGCCGACACCGATGCGCCGTGTCCGCTGCGCTTCACGTGCATGAGCGGCGAGCGGCCATGCGGTGAGGTCGAGCACATCGTCGAGCAGGCGCACCTGGACATGCACCGCGTCGGCAAGCGCCGCGAAATCGAAGTGCGGCTCGCCGCCGATGCCGAACGGATGAAGCACGAACCGCGACAGGTCGATCGGCCCGAGCACGCAGCTGCCGTAGGGCGGCAGCGGCTGTTCGCCGCACGGATTCGTCGCGTCGATCCGCTCGTGCTCGCGCAGCGGGTTCGCGTCGCGGATCGTGTCGAGGAACAGCAGCCCGGGTTCGGCGCTGTCGCGTGCGGCGTTGACGATCGTTTGCCACAGCTTGCGAGCAGGAACCGTCGCATGAAGGTAGCGCCCGTCCTGCCGCCGCGGCGACGCAACGTCGGCTGCATGGCGCGGCGCGTGATGGACGAGCGCCCATGGCAGATCGTGCGCGACCGCTTCCATGAACGCGTCCGTGATGCCGACCGACAGGTTGAAGGTCGGCCAGCGCGATCGCCCGCGCTTGGCCGTGACGAACGCGGCCAGATCCGGATGATCGCAGCGCAGCACGCCCATCTGCGCGCCGCGGCGCGGGCCGGTGAACGGCAGCGTGCGGCACATCGCATCGAAGCGGTCGATCGCCGCGCAGGCGCCACGCTCGGACGACAGGCGGCGTTCGTACGCGCCGGCGGGCGGCACCGGCGAGAAGTCGTAGCCGATTCCGCCGCCCATCAGCAGCGTGAGCCGGGCGTCGTCGAGCGCCTGCGCGAGCGCCGCGTCGGTGCCTTGCAGCGGCGTCTCCACGGGAACCGCGAGCGGGTGGACGAAGCAGTTGATCATCGTTCCGCCTGCCGTCGAGCCGGCATTCGCCATGATGCGGCCGGCGCCGATCGCGCCGCGCTGCAGGTTCAGGAAGAACGTGCGCTCGGCCCGGGCGCGCAGCGCGGGCGGCTCGGCGAGTGACAGTGCACGGGCGACACGCTGGAAGACGGCCGCGCGCGACGTTTCGCCGGGCTGCGCATAGCGCTCGGCGAGCACGGTGGTGCAAAGCGGCTGCTCGTCCATGGCGGGGCTCGGCGACGACGGATGATTCACTGTAAGGGCCTGCCCGCCCGCGTCGTTGATCGAGCGCAATCCGGCGCGGTTGCGGCATCGTTTGACGGTCGTCAACGCGGTGCGAAGGGGCATGCGTAAGGTGGTGGCAGGGCCGGCCCGCGTCGATGGCCGGAACGCGGCACGGCCGCGGGCGGGCGCCGCGCAAGCCCGCGAATCGTGTCTTCCACCGACCACGCGCCATGACCGAGATCGTTACCGTCACGTTGAATCCGGCCGTCGATGTCTCGACGTCGGTCGAACATATCGTCGATACGCACAAGCTGCGCTGCGCGCGACCCAGGCGGGACCCGGGCGGCGGCGGGATCAACGTCGCCCGGACCGTTCACCGGCTCGGCGGCGACTGCGTTGCGCTGTACCTGGCGGGCGGGCCGACGGGCGACGTGTTGACGCTGCTGCTCGAAGCCGAACACGTGCCGTCCGTCCGCCTGCGGATTGCCGGCGAGACGCGCGAGAACGTGTGCGTGACCGAGACCGCGACGGGGCGTGAATACCGTTTCCTGATGCCGGGGCCGTCGGTCACGGCCGCCGAGTGGCGCGACTGCGCGGCCCGCATCGCGGCCTTGCAACCCGCGCCGCGCTATCTCGTGCTGAGCGGCAGCCTGCCGCCCGGCGCGCCGGACGACCTGTATGC
>NZ_QOBB01000236.1:0-10554 GCF_024704855.1 Burkholderia sp. HAN2018
CGAACGCGCGGCCGACCAGCGCGCGGCGGCCGACGGACGACAGGGTCGCGAGCGCGGCGAGGCCGGTGGCGCCGGCGAACAGCAGATGTCTGCGGGTGGGCATGATGGGCTCCTGGCAGCAGGTCCTGAAAACATGCGCCCATCGTAGTCAACGGTCGGTGTCGAAGTCCTCACGGAAAGTTAAATGAATCGTGATTATTTTTCGGGTGATCCGGCCAAGTCCGACGAAATTCGTCTGAGCCGCGTCGGATAAGGGTTTGCGGGGAATCGGTGGTCCGCCCAATTCCGCGGAAATCCCGCACGAGCCGCAACTTTTTAGTGTCTTTTTAGTGTTCGTGGCGTGGGGTAGGCTCTGCTGAGGATGCGCGGGCCGATCGGATCACGATATCGATGGAGGGCGATCATGGGGGCATTGACGGTCAGGCAAATCGAAGCTGCGAAGGCGACCGGAAAGCGGTATTTCCTGTCGGATGGGCGTGGACTGTTCCTGCGCGTGGGGCCGGCCGGCGGGAAATCTTGGTTTGTTCGCGTCAGTATCAATGGCAAGCAATGCGATAAGCCGCTCGGCAAGACGTGGGCGCGCTCGACGACCGATGCGCAGTTATCGCTAGAGGATGCGCGCGCAGCGGCTGCGACGATTCGTTCACACGCGCGCGACGGCGTGGACTACCTCGAAGCGAAGAAGCGTGAACGCCAGGCCAAGGTTGAACAAGCGGTGACGGCGGACCTCACATTCGGCGACTTATTCGATGCGTGGTTCGCGACGGTCAACAAGAAGCGCGGCAAGAAAGGCCGAAAGGATGGCGGTAAGTCGCTTCGAGCTGCGATGGAAAAGCATGTGCTGCCGACTCTTCGTGCTCACCGGATCGCAGGCGTGTTTGCGTCGAACGTTCTGCCGCTGCTTACCGCGATTTCCGATGTGGGATACAACCGCCAAGCGGTCGAGATGCTGATAACCATCCAACAAATGATTCGATGGGGCGAGCGTAATCAGCCGTGGAAGCGCTTGTTGATCGATTGCGATGTGCTTGCGCTTGCAAAAGAGGATGTTGTTTCAGGCGATTACGATCCGGTGCGTGGCAACGAACGCGATCGGACGCTTACGGACGACGAAATCTGCATGCTCGGTGAACTGATTCCGGCCGCTCGGCTTCCATGCTCCATTGCGTCAGCGGTATGGGTGATGCTCGCTTGCGGAACGCGCGTCGGCGAAACAGTCCTGACGCGATGGACCGATCTTGACTTCAAGGCACGGACGTGGACCATCCCAAAGGAACACACGAAGTCGAACACGGCGATCACAATTCACCTTTCCGATTTCGTCCTCGCGCAGTTTGCGGCGCAGCAGGTCGTGCGCGCCGGCGTGCCGGAGGGCGACGCACGGCGCGATTATGTGTTCCCGTCGGAAAAGGGTAAGCTGCCGCACGTCAGCATCCATACGACCTGCGGGGCTATCCGTAATCGGCAACGCATCAAAGGATGCGCCGACCGAGGGTCGCACGAGGGCAACCGATGCGCTCACTGTCTCGGGGGGGCAATGGAAATGTCACGACTTGCGTCGGACGTGCGCAACGATGATGCAATCGCTGGGCATTCCGGAAAGCATCGTGCATCGATGTCTGAACCACGCACGAAACGATCCGCTTGATCGGATCTATCTGCAGTTCGATTATGACGCGCAGATGCGCGACGCTTGGCGGCGATGGGGTGACCGCCTGTCGGTACTAGTTGGCACGGGTACGGAAAACGTACGTTTTCTGTTCTCGCCCTAATCGGAGAGGGCATCTCCGCAGAGGGAAGGAGGAAGATGTAACCTTGATAATACGACTTATCACGGTTATAAGTCCGTCGTCGGCACTCCGACGTCCGCGGTTGCTGGGGGGGGGCGACTCCGCAGGCTACAATCGACGGCATTCAGCCTTGATCGAACTGTAATAAGAATCGGGAGCAACCCGTGACCGTCCTCGCCATCGATAATCAAACGCTCGCAGATACAATCGAGCGTGCACAAGCGTTCTTGGCCACGCAGCCGCAAAAAAGGGCAGCCGACAATTGGTGTCGCTACTTGCGCGACGATCGCGATAGCCGCACCTTTTTCGACGCGACGCCCATGACGCAGTCGACGGTATTCGGAGTGAAGGTGGCCGAGGCGGTCGCGAGAGCGTATTTGGCGTGCGTCGAGGGGCAAGAGGCTGAACTGGCTCCGACTGTTGCCCAGGTCAGAAAGCTGCAGGCTTCGGCTTCTGCCTTTGAGGCGGACCTTGATTCGGCCGGGTCATGGGTCATCGGCGATCGGACGGATCCGGCTTTTCGCGAACCACTTAGCCGTATTTGTGCCGCACCTTCTCGCGTGCCGCCGCGATCGGCGGGCCGGTTGCCGCTGGGAGATCGACGGGCATTTGTTCTCCACCTTGCCCGTTCGTTGTACGTGCTTAGCTCAAGTTTCCCGACGAAATTTCTGATGGTGGCTACGGTTCTTGCTTGGGAGGAGACGAGCGATCGCACGATTCGCTCGATTCTCACACCCGCTGTGAGGTCGACGATTGCCGCTCAGGCCGCTTCCGAAAGAGTGGCGGGTATCGCCAGCGAAAATGCGACTCACCATCTGATCAGCCGGGTCAGCGTGAATCCAGTATCGACTCCGTTGATTGGGGGCGACAGTAGGTCAGACGGCGAGAAAATCGCAGAGGCGTTGCGGTTGCTCCGGTCGCTCACCGATCCGACTGCCGCAACCGTCACGGTGGCGACATTGATGGAGCTCGCAGACGAGTTTGGCATCGCGCCCGTACAGCTTGAACAGCCGGCCGGATGAATTACCTAGGCTTTTGACATCAATTTCTTCCGGACGCTTTCCCCCTCCCGAGCGGAGAGATTGACGTAGCAGGGTTTGCGGGATGCTAGGCGAACATTGTGTCCATGCTCACAACTAGAAGGAAAAGCATGGCACGAGTTGATGCAACTACGATGGCGACGGCACTGAGGGTGATTTTGGCTCGACAACCTGGCAATAGTGCGAGCCGGCAGCGCGAACGCTTGCTTGAGGCTTTCTCTGCTTTCGGTCGTGTTACTACCGTGGAGGCAATGCGCTTCCTCGACATCCTCGATCCTCGTGCACGTGTGTGCGAGCTGCGTAAACGCGGGTATCAAATCGCAACCGTAACGGTCGCCCGTGCGAGTGAAAGTGGCGTGACGCACGCGGTCGGTGACTACGTGCTGCTCTCCACCGCACCGCGTGCGGCGGCGCTTCGCAATGATGGTGACTGGGTGCAGATGGATCTTCCCATGATCTATCCCGGATAGTTTATTGGGGCCCGACACCTTGTCCGTTGGCGAGTGACTCAAACGAGATTGCACTTGCACTGCCAGCGCGGGCGAACCGTACCGTGGCGCGGGTAGCGCGCCTACTTAAAGCATGTCGCTGGCGGGCATCGGCAGTTTCTACATAGAAACTTTAGGAATCGAGGGAGGTTGTGCGTGGTTGTCCGAGTGAAACTGTCGGGCTACTGAAGCGAGCAATTCCGAGGGCCGGCGGGGAAGGGGAACATAGTAAGGGCTATGTTACCCTTCATTTCGGGACATCGAGCGGACGGCCCAGGCTCGTGGGGCTCACACAACTGAAGTTGGGTCTAGGCCCGGCTGCCGGTGGCGGGCAGAGGGGAGGCAGGAGACGCGGCACGAACCGATGCCGTAGCCTGCGCAGGTCGGCCGGGAAGATTCGGCTGGAGTAACAGTCAGGTTGTCAGTGATAGCACCCGCACCGGCCCGAGAGTTGTGTGAGTGCTGGCCGGGCGGAAAACGTTCGCGATTGCCCTTGGCGAGCGTGGCTGCGACAGGTGTAAGCCGGAGTTCATTGGTGGGCTGCCCGCCGCAGGCAGTGGTGGGGCGGAGGCCAGCGATTTGCGTGTGTGCAGCGGGATGAGGTAGGGTGCAGCTTTGACTTTGTTGCCGAGGCTGTTCATGAACAAGCAGGAACTCATTGACGCGGTCGCAGCGGGCGCGGGCGTCAGCAAAACCGACGCGAGCAAAACCGTCCAGGCGGTCCTGGACGCGATCACGAACGCGGTGAGTCGCGGCGAATCGGTACAGCTGATCGGTTTCGGCGCGTTTTCGCAGGGGCAGCGCGCTGCCCGCACGGGACGTAATCCGACGACGGGCGCAGAGATTGCCATCCCGGCCGCGAATACTGTGAAGTTCACCGCCGGCAAGGCGTTCAAGGACGTGGTGAACGCCCAGTGACGCAGCGTGATGTCGGGCAGGCCGCTTATGCGGGACTGCACCGTGAAATTGCCGATGTAGTCGCGTCGGCGCGAGAAGCGACGGCTCGCACGGTGAACGCCCTGATGACGGCGACCTATTGGGAGATCGGGCGACGAATCGTTGAGTTCGAGCAGGGCGGGGAGGAACGGGCCGCTTATGGCGAGGCGGTGATCCGCCATTTGGGCGTCGATCTGTCAGAGCGATTCGGTCGCGGCTTCGGATGGCGCAATCTCGCACAGATGCGCGCCTTTTACTTGACGTGGCCTGCGGATCGGATTGTGCAGACACTGTCTGCACAATCCACGCCCGCCCGGATTGTCCCGACAGCGTCTGCAAAATCAACCAAGGCGGCGGTGAAGGCGTCGACGGGCGTGGCGTTTGAGCTGAATGCTATCGCTCAGGCTTTTCCGTTGCCCTGGTCCGCCTACGTTCGCCTCCTCGCGGTGAAAGCGCAAGCTGCTCGCGACTTTTACGAGGCTGAAGCGCTGCGTGAGGGCTGGTCTGTGCGGCAGCTTGACCGTCAGATCAGCAGTCAGCTCTATGAGCGGCTGGTGCTGTCACGCAACAAGGCGTCCTTGCTCGGAAAGGCGGCTGTAGCGCAACCCGGCGATCTTCTATCGCCTGAGGAGGCTATCCGCGATCCGTTTGTCCTCGAATTTCTTGACATGAAGGACGAATATTCGGAGTCGGATCTCGAAGCGGCCTTGATCCAGCACTTGGCGGACTTTCTCCTCGAGCTCGGCGATGACTTTGCGTTCATAGGTCGGCAGCGGCGTTTACGGATCGATGACACCTGGTTTCGAGTCGATCTCGTGTTTTTTCACCGGCGCTTGCGATGCCTGCTCATTATCGATTTGAAGGTCGGGCGCTTCAGCTATGCGGACGCGGGGCAGATGCATCTCTACCTCAACTACGCGCGTGAACATTGGATGAAGCCCGGCGAAAACCCCCCGGTTGGCTTGATTCTGTGTGCTGAAAAAGGCGCGGCCGAGGCGCATTATGCACTCGACAACTTACCGAACAAGATACTCGCAGCGGAGTATAAGACGGTCCTCCCGGATGAGGCCACGTTCGCGCGAGAATTGGAACGTACCAGGATCGAACTGGAGCGCCGGGGCCGCAAGGCGTGACTTCCCGTCCGAGGTTCCGAGGTGCTTAAACACGCGCGGATCGGCGAATACGATGAAGCGGTCGCCCGGTTAAATTTGATGTTGCTGGCACGGCAATCAAGCTATGCGAAAACACTCAACCGTGCGCCGACGGCCACTGACGAAGGCGCAACTACTACCTCTTCCGGTTGACCAGGTCCGTCGTCTTTCTCTCAAGCACCGCCTCGCACTTGCACTGCTTTGCGGCGGCAGTGGTGATATTGAGTCGATCGCCACGCTGTCCAATATGCTCGCGCTCGCGTTTAATTTTCGTTCCGACGGCGAAGCGGAACTATATCGCTCCGCGGACTTCGCACTCAACCAATGCATTGCGCGGGCAGAGCAGGGTGGCAAGTGGACTTTTACAGACGCGGAACGGAGTGCACTCGAAGCGTTGCTTCGTGTTCATGATAAGCAACTTGCTGCGGTGCCGGTCCATCGCTATCTTGAAGCGCTGGAGCAGGTGCAGCATGTTGGCATGCCTTCCTGTACCTTTCCGATCGAATCGGACTGATGCTGAACGTTTTCTGCCTGTCGCGGCAAATCCGCCGGCGGTTGATGTGCACGGTAAATCTGTGAGTTGGCGCAGCCAATGCGCGATCCGGGTATGGACCTCGTAGTCGACAGTTTCTACGTAGAAACTCTAGCAAGCGAGTCAGGGCGCGGGTAGTTGTATCGTCAAAGGGCACCGTGATGCTCTTTGTCTAAGTGGTTCTATTCCGCGGCAGGAACTAGTGGAATGAAGGGGCATCAGGATGACGGTACCCTGACCCACGAACAAAGGACTCACCGATGAGCACCTCATCCAGTCTCGATCCGAATCTCCGCGATGCCCAATGTGTCGGGGAAGCGACTGACCTTGTGAGCTTTCTTCAACACGTCGATAAGTGGCTTGCCAGCGTCGACGTAATCAGCCTCGATTTCCCATTGTTTCGCGGCCAGGAGGTGGAATCGTGGCGGCTTGTGCCCGCAATTGGACGCGCACCATACCAACTGCGGTTGCGGCCCAACACCGAGCAACGCATGCTCGACGAGTTCAAGCAGCGTGCCCTGCCTCACGTCGAATCGACCGTGGACCTGACGAACGCCGACTGGCTTGCGATCGCACAACACCACGCGATGCCCACCCGCTTGCTGGATTGGTCGGGGAGTGCGTTGTCGGCCCTCTGGTTCGCAGTAAAAAAACCGGCCGTCGAGCAACCGTGCGAGAGCCGTTCGTGTGAAAGCGAGGAGGGCCGTGGCCTGTGGCCGGGCGCCGTGTGGATGTTGCCCGTCACGCACGACGACCTGATCTCACCCGAGGAGAGCAAAGATCCGCTCCGACTCGGCCGAACACGGTTGCTGAAGCCGCGCCATGTCTCTCGCCGTATCGCTGCCCAGGATGGCTGGTTCACAGTCCATCGGGGGAAGCAAATTGGCCTCGACACGAGATACTTCGCGCTCGACACCAACCCCGGGTTTCGTGACCGACTGCGCTACATCCGCATTCCAGGCGAGGCATTTGGCACTATCCGCGGGCAGCTTCAGCGGGCCGGCATCAATCGCGGCGTGTTGTTCCCGGACCTCGACGGGGTCGCCGGCCGCATCACGGATGACATCCTGTATCCCGCCGATCAACCATCGCCGGGCGCTAGCAATTTCTGAGGAGTCACGATCCCGTGGCCAATCGTCCCCGGCAACTCGGCCTACTAGTGCCGCGCACCTACCCGCGTACCGAGTTCACCGCGCTGCGCGCGTGCGTGAAGAGTCTGCCCGTCTCCATGATCGCACGGCTCTACTTCGACCTGGACGAGCACGAACCGCTCGAGGTCGAGCGCTTGTTGCGCACCATGCGCGACTACCTGGTGTCGAGCGCGCTGCGCGAGGGCTCGCCGGTGCTCGTCGAACAGCAACGGATGTGCCAGGAGGCGGCGAAGTATCACGCGTGACTGGCAGCCCGACGCGGCGAGTAGCGGCAAAGCAATGCAGCCAGAGATCAAAACATGAAAACGAATACGAATACGAAAAAACAGACACGTCGGCCGGGAAAGTCTTCACAACGCAAGTCCTCTATACAAGGAAAGGCCAAATTGGCCGCGAGTTCAGCGTCGACTGGAGCGCAGGGAGTCACATTTGAAAATCGTGCCCAGGCTGTCAAGCTGATCCACATGTGTTTAGGTGCGCCGTCCCCGGGAATCGCCGAAGGGTGGGTCATCGCGGAACTGCGCTTCCAGGCACGCGCGCATGGACCGCAAACGGACGATCTGGTTTGCACAGTCGAGAACTCGGCGGGTCACCGGCATCGCGTGTTCTTTCAAATGAAGTCAGGCCTGACAGCAAGATCGTCGACCAAAGCTTTCCAAGATGCAATCGGGGGGGCTTGGCTCGACTATCAGCAACCGGAACTGTTCTCAAGAGGTGAGGATCGCATCGTTATCGTTCACGATGCCGACGGGCGTCATCACATGAGCGGTGCGACCGCAGTTGCGAAGGCGGCAAGCATGTCGCTGTCGAGTCGAGAGTGGCTCGAAAAAATCGATGCGGTTGGGGTTAGCAATGCACTGAAGCGAAACGCCGTCTCTGCATTCAGAACCGTTGTCGCGAGTTTTGCGCGAAGACCGATTGACGACGAGGAACTCTACACGTTCCTTCAGCATGTGAGCTTCCTCGCGCATGACTTAATGGAAGACGGCACTGCGGAGCACGTGCAGCTTGTCAACCTGATTCGCACGAGTTTGCTGTCCAGTGGCTACACCGCCGATCCCAATCACGTCTGGTCGAAGTTCGTGACAGCGTGTATGTCACTCAATGCTAGCGCAGGCGGGATAGCGCTCGAATCGTTGGCCGAGGTGATCGGCGATGACCTCGCTCGCGCGTTCAAGATCGTCCGCGAAGCAAGCGCTCAACATTTCACGCTCGGCGCGCTCGCTGGCGCGTGGAAGCACGGCACGTCGCCCGTAGGCATGGCGGTCGGTATCTCAACGGTGGCGCTACCAACGGGCGATACAGGGGGCCAAAGTGCGATTCCTGCCTCACGCGATTCATCCGAAAACAAGTTGATCTCCCGACAACTCGATCAGATCAATATTCGAATCAAAGAAGGGCGGTACCAGGAGGCACTGAATGACCTTCGACGGCTTGGTGAGGATCTAGGGCCGTTTGATGCGCATCAGCGCGCGCGTTGGTACCTCATGCGCGGGACGTGCCGCTTCAATCTCGATCATGACAAGGACGCCGCAGCTGATTTTCTAAAGGCGGCTGAGTTGTGCGATGACGACGACAAGCTCGCTGCTGCGAGGGTGCGCGGCTTGTTGCTCGCGAACGATTTCATGGCAGCGGAGAAGGCTGGTGTTGAAGCGCTCGAGCGATTCCCGCAATCGCTTTCAGTCTGGCTGGTCGCCAAAAACGCGGAATTGGTGCGAGGCGGCTCGCTAATGGAGGACGAGATACCTCTTGAGCACCGCCAAGAGGCCGACGCCTTTCAACTGGTAGCCTTTAGCCGCTACCGGGCAGGCGACATCGAGGGAGCAGCCACGGTGGCTCGAAAGGCGTTGGCCTTTCACGACGTGGGTTTCTTCAACAGGGATAGGGCGCTGGGGTATACGCTCGAATGGGTGGCGGCCAGTCCGCTCAACATTGCCTTTCGCATGCTTGATACAGCGGAGTTGAATGCGCTGGGCGACGTAGCAGCGGCGTTCGAACCACGGCACGAAAAGCTGTGGACGGTCCAGTCAACAGCGACACTGAAAGCGACGGTAGTCAATCTTGGCTACGTATATGTCCTTCTGAGGCGGACCAACGACGCGTTAGACCTGCTGCGTGAGGCGCGCGCCAGATCGATCGATGGGCCCGAGTTTCTTCGATTGGAGATCGAGGCATATCGTGGCGCCGGCGATATCGATCGCGCTTTGGAGGTGGGGCTGTCCTCACTCCACGCGATGCCCGCCGATGCCCTTGTTACATTCGCCCAAACATGCGCAAACTTAGGAAAACTCGAACCGATCGAGCGAGCACTCGAGGCCGCGGCTAACTTGCCGGCCGATCGCGAACGCGCGGTCGAATCGATCAGAGTATTGCTGTGGCAAGCGCTTGCGAAGGACGGACGTCACGATGAGGTTATGCAACAGTTGGACGCCCAAGACCTGTCGACATCGACGTCTATTGCTGCGCTTGCGGTCGGATCGGACATGCTTCGTCGCGCCGGCCGCTTGGAGCAGGCAGATAGTCTGCTCGCCCGCGCGGCCACATTAGTGAGCCAAACGGCCGTAGAGCAGGAGCGCTATATGCTCGCGATGTCCTATTTCCAAGCAAGCCGGTTTGAGGAATGTGCTGAGATATACGGTGCCATGCTAAGGCCTGGGGTGCACAGTGAGCTTCATGCCGATCTGCTATTTTGCTACTTGCGTCTCGGAGCGTATGCGAAGGCCCGGCAACTTATCGACTCCCTTCACGAGAGCTGGATCGAGAACGACGGTGCGCGGCACTTGGCCATGGAACTCGGTCAGGAAGTCGGCGATTGGGCGTTGCTCAAGCAGCTCTCGTTGGTTCAACTGAGGCACTACCCCGGTCAAGCGATGAGTTGGTTGTTTCGGCTGACCACGGCAGCTCGGGACTCGCATGGGGAGCTGTTGTCCGTGCTGGATCAAATTCCCGAGTTGCTCGAAGGTACCTCTCGCGAGTTGACTCAAATTGCCACATGTGAAATGAGTCATGGATTCGAGGAACGCGGCCTCCGACGTCTGTATCGCATGCGCCGGTTGAATATGGCGGATGTCGATGTGGCGGCAGCGCACTTGGCTGGTCATCTCGCCGTACACAAAGCGCTGCCGCACCTCGAAGTAAGTCGACCCGTGATCGAGGCGGGGACTTACTTTACGGTAGTCGACAATGCGGGGCGACCCTTTACCCGAGCAATCGATCCTCCCGAACTCGACGGACTTCCAGATGCCGACGAATTCCGTTCCGCGTCATCAGCGGACGTTGCCCCTTTTATTGGCGCAATTATTGGAAGCGAGGTCGCCGTGACCTGCCCCCTTCAATAGAGCCAATGGGCTTCTAGCAAAGTTCCTTTAAACCAGCTCCTGGAAAGCGGCAGGAGTATCCGCGGTTGCCCGATGTTTCGCCGCAAACTCTGACGGCGCAAGGTAGTTCAGTGCGCTGTGCGGCCTTT
>NZ_QOBB01000237.1:0-10461 GCF_024704855.1 Burkholderia sp. HAN2018
CCTCGGGCTCGGGCGCCGCCTCGGGCGCGGCCGCTTCCGCCGGCTGCTCCGGCGCGCCGTCGGCGGCTTCCTCGTCGCCCGGGCCGTCTTCGAGAAACGGGTTCATGTCGAGCGCCTGCCGCAATTCCTGTTGAAATTCGAGCGAGGACAACTGCAGCAGCCGCAGCGACTGCTGAAGCCTCGGCGTAAGTGCCAGATGCTGTCGCATCTGCAACGCAAGCGAGACGGGCATCGAAAGCCTCCTGATTATTCGGTTCGCGTTAGGTCGTCTGCACGACTTACGCAGCTTTCGTGCCAATTCGGCGAAGCGCGTCGCCTCGCAGTTCTCGCGGGTTCGCACCCCGCTTCGACGCTGGCCGGGGCCGCTTTTTTACAAGCCCGCGGCAAGTTTTGGGGCACGCCATTCGCTCGTCCGTAAGGGCATCCGGATGTGCCCCCCGAACGCCGCCCCTGCCTGCCGTACGTGATGCGCGGCAAACGCTCGATCAGTACTGCATCGGCGGCGGCGTGCCCGGCAACGGCCGGTCGCCCTGCGCACCGTTCGGCCCCGGCGGCGGCACGTCGGCCGGTTCACCGCCGGCCGCGCCCTGCGGCATCATGTTGCCCGGCGACGGACGCGTGTCGTAGCGCGTATTCGCGTCCGGCATCGTCGTGGTCGACTGCGCGCCGCGGCCATCCGGCGGTGCGGGCGGCGCCCCGTGCGCACCGTAGGGGCCGTTCGTCGGTTGCGTGCAGGCGGCCAGCGTGCACGCGGCGGCGAACGCAAGGGCGCCCGCGCGTATCGTCTGGATCGTGTTCATCGAATACCTCCGTCGGATCGATGGCTCAGAGCCGGTTGAAATGGAAATCGCCGGCATAGGCGGTCGGCGTGCGGCGCGCCATCATCGTGTCGAATTCGGCCGCGACGCGCGCGAGCGTGCCGCGCTGCCGATCGATGCCGGCGCGCTCGAGCGCGGCGAATGCGTCGGCGTCGAAGGACACCGACAGCGACGCCGGATGGCCGTCGACGCGAAAGCCGATATGCAACGCCCCGGCCGGCCGCTCCTCGATGTGGAACGGCATCGCGCGCGCTTCGAAATGGCGGCCGAGCGTCTCGGCGATCTCGCGCAGCACGCCGGGTTTCACGCGGACGCTCATCGCCGTGCCTCCGCATGCAGTCGCGTTATCCCGCCGACCGGCGGCGCATGCACGGGCGGCTGCCGCGACGGCGGTTCGCGCTCCGGTGGCGCGGTCCCGGGCGGATCGCCTGCCGGTTGCCGGTACGGTTCGGGCAGGTCGGGCGGCAAGTCGTCGGGATCGGGGTCGTCGGGATCCGGCTCGAGGTCAGGGAACGGCGGGATGGGCCGCTGCAGCCATTGGGCGGGATCGTGTTTCATCGGCATTCCATCGGGGCGGGTTCGGATCGGCATCGTGTGCGGCGGTCGTGACTGGATACGGCACTCCCGCAATGCGCATGCCCTCCGGTCGCGGCGCCCGCATGCGGGCGCCGGCGCGAACACGCGCGGCCCCATGCGACGCGTCGTGCCTTCGCTACACCGTTCGCTGCAAATCTTTCAAGCACGTCGTTATGCGTCGTACGCGGCCATCACGAGCCACAGCTCGCGGCCGTTGTCCTTCACGCACGCCGCCAGCGCATACGAATCGGACGGCTCGCACGCGCGTTGCAGCGCGAAACGCGCCGGTTCGGTCGAACCGAACGTCTCGTCGCCCAACGGCCGCACGTCGGCCTTGCCCTCGAACATCCGGCGCTCGGGCCGGTAGATCAGCGGTTCGTGTTTCCATTCGTTGAAATGGCTCTTCACCGAATCGAATCCGCCGCCGCATACGTTGATCTCATAACGCACGCCTGGTCGTCGTTTCGGAATCGTCATCGTGCCTCCGCTCGAAATGCGCACGGCAGGCACCGGTCGGGCCGCGCGTCGTCATCGCAGTCGATACGGCAAGTCGTGTGCCGCGTCCGCGAGCCGGGCACGGCCGTTGCGGCAATCCCGGCTCCTCGTCACCGATACGGAGCCTCGCGATGAAGGATTCGACCCGGCCCGGCCGCGACGCGCCGGCCCACGAGCGGCATCCCGACCCGACGCCGCCGCTGAAGCACCAGGACCGCACGCGCACGCGCCATTCGGAACGCCATATCGACAAGCAGCTCGAGGATACGTTTCCGGCAAGCGACCCGCCGGCGACCGGCGGCGTCACGCGGATCGAGCCGGACACGCCGCCCGGCACGCACGACGAAGGGCCGTGGCGGAGCCCGCGCGAACGCGACGACGGCGCGTGACGTACCCGAGCGAACCGCGCGTGCAGGAAGGCACGCGGCTTGCGGACTCCGCCGACGAATTCGCCATCCCCACCTGCAAGGAGGAAGTCATGCATCGCGTCAACGAAATCATGTCGCAGGACGTCGTGCGCATCGCGCCGACCGACTCGATCCGTCATGCCGCGCAACTGATGGAGCGCTACGACATCGGCGCGCTGCCCGTGTGCGACAACAACCGGCTGATCGGGATGGTGACGGACCGCGATCTCGCGGTGCGCGCGATCTCGGCCGGCAAGCCGCCGGAAACGCGGGTCCACGAAGTCGCATCGGGCCCGATCGAATGGTGCTTCGACGACGATTCGCTCGACGAGATCCAGCACTACATGGCGGACGCGCAGTTGCGTCGCCTGCCCGTCGTCGATCACGACAAACGACTGGTCGGCATGCTGTCGCTCGCGGACATCGCGACGCGTTCGGCCGGCCCGGCGCGCGACGACGTCGCGAACACGCTCGAAGGCGTGTCGCAACCGAAGCAGACGTGACGGCGCGATCCTTGCGCCGCACGATACCCGCGCGACCCGCAGGGCCCGCCCCGGGCACCGTCGCGCCCCACGCAGCCTGGAGGAAACCATGCACACTTCCGATCAAGGTCAGACCCGCATCATCGGCAAGGGCGCCGCAACGGCGGCCGGCCCCGGCCCCGACGTGATGGCGGCCGATACGCTGGAAGGCGACAAGGTCTATACGACCGACGGCGACGACGTCGGCAAGATCAAGGACATCATGCTCGACGTGCGCTCAGGCCGCGTCGCCTACGCGGTGCTGTCGAGCGGCGGCATCCTCGGCATCGGCGACAAGCTGCACGCCATTCCGTGGAGCGCGCTCACGCTCGACACCGAACGTAAATGCTTCCTGCTGTCGGTGTCGTCCGAGCGCATCCGCAACGCGCCGGGGTTCGACAAGGACCACTGGCCGGCGATGGCCGATCCGCAATGGGCCGAGCCGCTGCACGAGTTCTACGGCAGCGCGCCGTACTGGAGCGGCGGCGACGAACTGGGGCTGACCGACCCGACCGAGGAACTGAACGATCCGCGCGCGCGCGACCGTCACTGATCGCGCGACGATGCGGCGCCGGTTCGCCGGCGCATCCGCTTTCCTTTCTACACGCCCCGCTCGCGCGGGGCGTCTTTTTTGCAAGCCGGGACGGCAGAAGGTGAGGTGCGTTGTGTGCGTTCAGTGCGCTACGGCACCGCTCCGATCGCGCTGGAGAACACGCGCGATGCCGGGCGGCGGCCGGATCGTCGCCGGGGTCCGGTTGCATCGCGCTTCCCCTTTTTCCTGTCGCCGGAACCGATCGCCGTGCAGCTCGCGGCGGCCTTCGTCGGGCGCCGCAACCGGGAGCGGCAACGCCCCGGCCGCGGCCCCGTTGCCGTCACATCATCTTGCCGCGCGAGCGTTCGGCGCGCGCCGCCTCCGCCGCCGATTCGACCTTCTTCACTTCCTCCGGCGGCGGCAGCACGGCCTTGAAGCCCATCGACTCGATCCACATCTCGCGCGCCCAGCCGCGCGTGTGATACAGGTGGTGATCCTCGTCGGCCTCGACCTCGTCGTGCGCGTCCTTCAATGTCTTCGCCGCGTCGCCCGACAACTGGTCGGCCGCGTAGCCGATCAGCTCCCAGTTCAGGTGGTCCTTGGTCTCGGCGAGCACCACGCATTCCGCCGCGACGACCTGCGCGACGGCCGGATCGGCCTGCTTCCGCGCCTGCTCGATCACGTGGACCAGCGCCTTGCCGGTGGCCGCGACCGCGCTGCGTCCGGGCGACTGCGCATCGGGGTCCATGCCTAACGTCTCGAACACCTTGCGCAGCACTTCCTGGTGATGCAGCGTCTCGCGGTGGTACTTCTCCCATTCCTTGTGCAGATCGCCGTCGGTCGCGCACTGCAGCGCGGCCTCGTAGAGCTTCGCGCCGCCAAGCTCGGTTTCGTATGCCTGACAGAGCAATTCGCGGATGCCTTCGTGTTTCGGTTGCCGATGGGCCATGACTGCCTCTCCGAAAAAAACGGGCCGCGCGCGGCCCGGGGATGAACGGGCACGCGTTACCGCGCGCCCACCTTGCGTTCGAGCGCCTGCGCCATGCTCAGGTGATGCCTGAGCGTCGGCAGCGTGGCGCTCGCGAATTCGCGCAGCTGCGGGTCCCTGCCGTCGCGCGCCTCGCCTTCGAACAGCGCGACGGCCTTGCGGTGTGCGTCGGGGCCGACCGCCGCGACATACGCGACGTCGAAGTCGCGGCCGTTCTTGCCGCGCAGCGCCTCAACGTCGGGGTCTGAAATCTGTTCGACCTGCGGCTTCATGCCCTTGCGCGCGGCGAGCTCGGTGAGCCGTGCATTCGCCTTGCCGTGATCGCTCACCATCTGCTTCGCGAAAACGCGCACATCCGGCGACTGCGCCTGCTTCAGCGCGAGCTGGCTGGCCTGCACCTCGGCCTTGCCGGCGATCGCGGCCTTGTCGATGAATTCCGCGTCGCCGCCCTGCGGCGCCTTCGCGATCCGCGCGTCGCCCGCGCCCGACGACGGATTGATCACGCCGCCCGGCACATGCGAATTCGATGCGGGCGGCTCGCTCGGCGCCTGCGCGCCGGCGAATCCCGATACGGCGAGCACGCCTGCGGCAAGCGCCGCGATCGTCCAGTTCGGATGTTTCATCTGCCTTCTCCTTGTACTTGCGTGGAAGCAGCCGCCGACGATCGAGCCGCCGTTCGGGTGCAGCGTCTGCCCCGTCATGTCGCTCGCGCCGTCGGCCACGGGCGCGGCCTCGCCGGCGAGCCTGCCGCTGCCCACGTCACCGGCCGCGTCGTCGTGCGGCTTCGTCCGGCCGGCGCACCGGATCGAAATCGCGCCACTTGCCGTCCTGCCAGTCGCCGTCGACGCGCTCGATCGACTTCGCGCCCGTCGCGCGCAGCACGTCTTCCGCCGTGGAGGCCGTGTCCGGCGTCACATGCGCGGCGAGGATCACGCCCGTCTCGCTTCGTGCAAGCGTGCCCTTGCCTTCGTCCTGCTCGCCGCGCATCCGGCCGAGCGCACCGCCCAGCGCGCCGAGGTACGCACCGGCCAGTGCGCCCGCCGCCGGCACGAACCAGTAGCGCACGCCCACCGCATAGACGGCCACCCCGACAACGGCGCCGATCAGCAACCCGCGCATCGCGCCGACCATCGCGCCGCGCCCGCCGGGTTTCGCCGCCGTGTCGGCGTAGACGTCGCCGCCGATCGGAAAGCGCGCGTGCTGGCCGCCCGGGTTCAGGAAGAAAATCGATACGTCGTCCGTGCCGAACGCGCGCTCGTAAAGGCTGCGCGCCCCGCTCTCGGCTTCATCGAACGTCGTGAAGCGGCCTGCGACGATCATCGCCATGCTCGTGCTCCTTGTCGCGGTACGCCGCGCGCGAGCGCGCACGGCACAATGGCGGCACGGCTCACATCAGCCGCCCGAGCTCCTTCGACACCGATGCCGGCGTGTCGTATTCGCGATCGGGAATGCGCGTGAGCATGTCGAGCACGTCGTGGGCCGCATGCGAGCGTTGCGCGCATTCGACGATGGTCGCCTTGCTGGCCGGGTAGTCCATCCCCTTCAGCGCCTTCTGCACGTCGACCGGGCTCGGCGGCTTGCCGTGGCCGGTCTGGTGCCCGCCCTTGTCGTGGTCCTGCTGCGCGCGCTCGCCTTCGTGCGCGCGGGCGCGGCTGAGTTCGTGGCCCGTGTGTTGTCGGGATGTCATCGAAACCTCCTTGATTGAATGAACGGAAACGGCATCACGCGGACCCGCGGCGCGCACGCGCGAGCGCGGCGAACACGAGCGCCGCCGCGCCGAGCGCGACCGCGCCTGCCATCTTCGGCCGCTGCACCACCGTGTTGTATGCACAGCTGCGCAGCACGGGGCCGTCCATCCCTTCGCGCTCGTGCAGCGCATGACGCGAGTCGTACAGCGCGTTGTCGTCGCGCGGGCGAGCGGGCCGCACCGTGCGCTGGCCGCGCGAGAACAGCGTGGCCGCGACGCGATCGAACAGGCGCGGCGCGTGGTACGCGCTCGCCGACGTGAATTTCGCGGCACCGCCGACGAACAGCGTGCGGCGCGGATGGGCGGCCGCGAACAGGATCGCGTCGGCCACGAGATCGGGGTCGTAGATCGGCGGCGGCAGCCTCGGCTCGACGTTCATGTAGTTCTTCGCGTGCATCACGAACATCGTGTCGATCGCGGCCGGCTTGATCAGCGTGACCGACACCGGCAGGTGGTCCGATTCCATCTCGAGCCGCAGCGAATCGGTGAAGCCCTTCACCGCGTGCTTCGACGCGGCGTACGCGCTTTGCAGCGGCACCGGCGCATCGGATGCTTCGCTGCCCATGTTGACGATCGCGCCGCCGTGGAAATCGCGCTTGCGGCGGAAGTGGTCCGCCGCGACGAGCGAGCCGTGCACGACGCCCCAGTAGTTGGTCTCGAACAGACGGCGCTGATCCTCGAGCGGCACCGCGGCCGCCGTGCCGAAGATCGACACGCCCGCGTTGTTGACCCAGGTGTCGAAGCCGCCGTAAGTGTCCGCCGCCTTCGCGGCCGCGCGCTGCACGTCCTCGAGGTTCGCGACGTCGCCGGCGACCGGCACCGCGAGGCCGCCGTGCTGGCTGATTTCCTCGCACAACGTGTTCAGCGCGCCCTCGTTGCGCGCGAACAGCACGAGCTTCGCGCCGCGCCGTGCGGCCTTGCGCGCGGTGACGAGGCCGATGCCGCTCGTCGCGCCGGTGATCACGATCGTCTGCTCGCCGACCGGTTTGAGCATGCAGTTCATGACGGAACTCCTGTTGCGGCAACGTTACTTGGCCCGGATGGTCAGCTGGTCGCGCACGTCCTGCACGCCGTCCACCTGCTTCACGACGCCGACGGCCTGCGTGCGTTGCTGTTCGTCGGGCACGCTGCCGGTGAGCATCACGATGCCGTGCCGCGTCTTCACGTGGATGTCGCCGGACGACAGGCCGCTCGTGCCGACGAGCTCGGCCTTCACCTTGGTCGTGATCGTCGCGTCGCGGATCTTCCTGCCGGCCGTCGAATGCGACGACGTGGATGACGTCGACGATGTGGACGACGACGCGGCGCTGTCGTCGCCGGCGGCGAACACGTCCGGCACGGCCGTGACGCAGGCGCTAGCCGCGACGATCGCGATCGCCATGCCGACACGCTTCGCGCGATGGCGGCGGATGTGCAGGGAGCGGGCTTGCAGCTGGAATACCTTCATCGTGACCTCCTTTCGTCGAGCCGGCACGGCCGGCGGGCGGACATCACGGGCGCAAACCGCGTGCCGCGGCCGCGCCGCCCGGTGCTGGCGGCAATCGCCGGCCGGACGCGCTTTCATCCAATGCGTTGTAATTTTTTCGACGTGCCGGCCGGCGGTTTCCCCCCCGGCAGCGGTGCGGGTATGCCGCTTGCCGACAGGCAGTCACGGTGGCCCGTTTGCGCGGGCCGGACCTCGGGGGCATCGCCCGGCGAGGAGGCGCGCCGGTCAGTGAACACGTATCGCGGTTGCGGGGAGCCGGCGGTGTGGACGCGGGCGGGTGGAGGATTCAAGTTGCGGACGTCGCGAAGCAATCCGTGGAGCGCGACATCGGCCACGATGCCGTGGCGTACTCGCGCACCGCGACGTAAACACTCAATGGAGGACTGCGAGATAAAACGCGGGTTCGTCGACGGCAGCGCCATCTTTCCCGGTTCACATCCGTGCGAGAGGGTCGTGACTACCGGCGCCCTCGACGTCAAGTAACCTCGGCCAGCGCGTCAGTCGTCTCGCTTCGTCGCGTGCGCGATCTTGTGCACCAGTTCGCGCACGTCGACCGGCTTGCACAGATAGCCGTCGAACCCGGCCTCCAGCGCACGGCGCTGGTCGGCGAGGCCGGCATGCGCGGTGACCGCGAGCACGCAAACGTCGGGCGGACCGCTGTCGCCGTTCGTCGCCCCGTGCCGCAACGCATCGAGCAGCCAGAAGCCGTCGCCGTCCGGCATCGCGAGATCGGACAGCACGACGGTCGGCCGCAAGTCGGCGGCGACCGCGAGCGCCTCGCGGCCCGACGACGCGATCGCGACCGACGCGCCGAACGTGGTCAGCGCGGCCGTGAGGCTCGCCCGCGTCGTCGCATCGTCGTCGACGATCAGGATCCGCTGCGCATCGAGCACGAGCGGCTCGCGCTGCCCGCCCGCCTGCGCGAGCCCCCACGCCATCGCGCCGACCGGCTGCCAGCCGGCCGGCAGCGTCACCGTGAAGGTCGTGCCGCGATTGCGGCCCGCGCTCACGACGGTCACGCGGCCGCCGTGCAACTCGGCGATATGCCGCACGATCGACAGGCCGAGACCGAGGCCGCGTCGCGACGACGCAGGCGAATCGTCCGCGCGGCGAAACATGTCGAAGACGTACGGCAGGAACTCCTGCGCGACACCCTGCCCCGTATCGGTCACGGTCAGGATCACCCGCGCGTTGTCGCGCGCGAGCCCGACCGTCACGTTGCCGCCGTCCGGCGTGAACTTCAGCGCGTTCGAGATGAGGTTCGACAACATCTGCCGCAACCGCTCGGCGTCACCCGACACAATGCACGACGAGGTCTCGCAATCGAATTCGAGCTCGATGCCGGCCAATGACGCGGCCGTCTGGAATGCGCCGACCGAATCGGAGAACAGCCGCACGATGTCGACCGGCGTCGCGTCGAGGCGCAGCTTGCCGGTCGCGAGCGACGACGCATCGAGAATGTCGCCGACCATCCGCGTGAGCGAACGCGCGCTGCGGTCGATGGCATCGATCGCCTGGTTCTGCAGCGCCTGGTCGCCGGAATTGCGCAGCACCTCGACCCAGCCATAGATCACGTTCAGCGGTGTGCGCAACTCGTGCGATACCGTCGCCAGCAGCTCGTCCTTCAGCCGGTTCGACGTATCGGCCTGGTCGCGTGCGTCGCGCGCGCCCCGCAGCGAGCGCTGCGCGCGGAGGTCGCGCCGGCGCTGCGCACCGGTTTCGCGCAGCGTCAGCGACAGCGCGACGCATTCGCGTGCCTCGCCGCGTACCGGGCACGCCGACACGGTCGCGCGAAAACGCCGGCCGTCGCGCCGCACGCACAGCAGTTCGAGCGGCCCGACCGGATCGCGCATCGCTTCGAAGGATTCGGCCAGCGGATTGCGCCGCAACCAGCGCATGGCGATCAGCGAGTCGAACATGCGGCCGCGCGCGTCGGCCTCGTCGTAACCGAAGATTCGCTGCGCGGCCGGATTCCAGCTGGCAATGCGGCCGTTCGCGTCGATGCCGACGATTGCGTCCGGCGATGCGTCGACCACCGCGCGTTGCAAACGCGACGCGTCGACGCGTGCGCGATCCGCGCCGGCATCGCGCAGCAGCAGCACCGCGCCGTCGAGGTTGCCGTCCGGATCGCCGAGCGGCGCGGCAACCTCGACGATCGGCACCGGATCGCCGGTGCCGTCACGCTGCAGCCAGTGCCGGTCGGACACCGCGTCCGCGCCGTCGAGCGCGCGATCGAGCGGCGTCGTCTGCACGCGGCGGCCGTCACGATCGACGATCCGCAGCACGTCGCGCACCGGCCGCCCCGCCGCGTCGCCAGGCCGGCAGCCGGCGAGTTCGGCCGCCGCCGCGTTGATATAGGTCAGCCGCCCTTTCGTGTCGACCGCGATCACGCCGTGCGGCAGCGCACTCAGCACGGCTTCGAGCTGCCGGCGTAAAGCCGCCTCGTGGCGGCGCGCGCGATCGTTCGTGATCCGTGTCTGTCGCAACATCGACGCGATCGCGCAAACGAGCGCACCGATCAGGATGAAGGTGCCGAGCTGCACGAGCCGTTCGGGCAGCGGCGCCGGATAGGCGGCCGGATCGGACAGGAACAGGGTCCACACGAGCAGCCCGCTGACGACGGTCGACACGATCCCGAACAGGAACGACGTCGCCCACGCGGCGCCTGCGAGCAGCGGGTAGTACATCACGAACGGCAGGTTCACGCCGCCGAAGCGGATCGCGAGCACCTGCAGCACGGTCGCGATCGCGACCAGCATCGCGGCCGTCGCGTAGTTTCCGGCCTGCCGCCGGGGAAGATCGATCATCGGACACGCTCCTGCGGGGCCGGCCGACGGCCGCGGCCCCGGACACCGCCGACCGGCACGACGCGCGACGGCCGGCCGGAACCG
>NZ_QOBB01000238.1:0-10326 GCF_024704855.1 Burkholderia sp. HAN2018
CGCCCTGCCCGTTCAGGCGCCGGCCTTCGACACTGCGTAACGGTTAAAGCGAGGAAAGAGACGCAGCAAAACCGACCTTAAAACCGGACATCTCTAAATAGCTGGAAGGTGGACATCTGAATCCGGGTATGACATGTGTGTGGGTCCCAAGTTCAGATGTCGCGTTTCCGCTAAATAAAAATGTCGTGTTTTGGCCTGTAGGTTGATCGCCTGCACCCCTGGGAGCGCCGGCGATGAACGCGACTGGGACGATCACCATGACGATGCGCGAGCCGGATCGATTCAAGGTCATTCAGGACGTAGCCGACGGCAAGCTCAAACCATGGCGTGCAGCGGAACGGCTGGAATTGACGATCCGGCAGGTTCGCCGGTTGGTCGCCCGGTTACGTGAGCACGGCCCGGTGGGATTGGTATCGGGACACCGAGCGAAGCCCGGCAATAAGTGAGCAATACCAACGGGATCGAGTCGAGCGTTTCCCATGGATCCGGCGCTTCTTCGCGAGAAGATGATGACCGACCGCCAGAACGAGTCGCTCCGTGAACAGCTGCTCCGATTCGATATCGTCCCGCGACGCGGGATGAAATGCGATGCCGGGCTAAAACCAGCGCGCCCCGACCGAGATGCGCGCACACCGCGACGCGTGCACTCGAGCGCACCCTGCGAAGATCCACGCCCGCCTCCCCCTGCCGCGACACCCCGCCCGGCAACTACCACTACTGCCAGTACCTCCGCTGTCCGTGCCCCCTTACTCTTGTCGGCATCGCTGGCGCGCCGTCCGAGGCCGCGCCGCTTCGACCGGAGACACGACAGATGCCATTTGACTGGACGCAGGAACAGCATGCGACGCTCGCGCGCTTTCGCGACATCGGCACGGAGATCGCCGCGGCGGAACGCGACGCTCGCGCGCCTGCCGGATTCGATGCAGCCGGCTGGACCCGGCTCGGCCAGGAAGGACTGTGGGACATGATCGTGCCGGAGACCTACGGCGGCGACGGTCACGGCTGGTGGCACTTTTCCGCGGCGCTGGAGGGGCTTGCATCGACGATCCGCCGCCCGGCGCTGCTGTTGTCGGTGATCGCGCAGGCCGGCATGGTGCGCGCGCTCGAACGCTACGGCACGGCAACCCAGCAGGACCGCTATTTCGGCGCGATCCTGCGCGGCGAACTGAGCGCGACGGCGATCGCCGAACCGGGCACCGGCACCGATGTGCGCAGCATTGCGACGAAGCTGGTCGAGCACGGCGACGGCTACCGGCTGACCGGCAGCAAATTCAACATCGCGCACGCGCCGCTCGCGCGCTTCATCCTCGTCGTCACGCGTGTCGAAACGCTCGGCCGGCGTAATACGGCGCTCGTGATCGTCGACCGCGACCAGCCCGGCATGACCGTCGCGGCGCCCGACAGCAAGCTCGGCCTCGACGACCTGCCCACCGGCGCGCTGCATTTCGACGACTGCCCGATCGCGCGTGGCCAGCTGCTGGGCGAACCGGGCGCCGGGCTCGGCAACCTGATCGACATCATTTCGCTCGGCCGTCTCTACTACGGCCTCGTCGCCGCGCAGGTGACGGCGCCGTACCTGCGCGACGCAATCGCCTATTGCCGCGACCGGCGCAGCTTCGACAGCACGATCGACGCGCACCAGTACGTGCAGCGTCGCCTGGTCGACCTGCAGATCGGCATCGAGCGCGGCACGTGGCTCGCGCGCGGCGCGCTCGCGCAGTTGCTGACGGATCACCCGCAAGCGCTGATGTCCTGCTCGATCGCGAAGCTGGTCGGTGCGCAGGATCTCGTCGACGGCGCGCTCGGCCTCGTGCGGCTGTACGGCAGCCTCGGCTACCAGGCCGGGCCGGTGGCCGCATTCGCGTCGGACGCGCTGGGTTTCATGAGCGTCGGCGGAACCGAGGAAATGCATCGCAAGAACATCTTCAACCAGATGATGCGCGCCGGCTGAACGCCCGCCATCGACATGCGTACGACGCACCCTACAGGAATCCAAGCATGACAACGACCCACCGACGCCCTTCCCGCCTGCGCCGCTCCTGGCTGTTCCTCGCCGGCGCCGATCACGATGCGCTCGTCGACGGCGCCGCGAGCGGCGCGGACGTATTGATCCAGGAACTCGAGACCTTTACGCCGCCGGACCGGCGTCCGGCCGCGCGCGAACTCAGCGAGCGCGTGCTCGCGGGCTGGCGCGATGCCGGCATCCTCGCGTCCGTGCGCGTGAACCCGCTCGACGCGGGCGGCATCGACGACCTGCGCGCGGCGATGCGCGGCCGGCCGGACATCGTGATGATGTCGTACGTCGCGACGCCCGAGCAGGTCGTCGCGCTCGACGAAGCCGTCACGCGCTTCGAGCGCGAATACGATATCGCGCCCGGCTCGACGGAACTGGTGCCGAACATCGAGTCGACGCTCGGGCTCGTAAACACGATGGCGATCGCGCGTTCGAGCCCGCGCGTGTCGGCCGTGCTCGTCGCGACCGAGGACATGGTGGCCGACATGGGGGCCGAGCGCACCCGCGCGGGCCGCGAGCTCGACTATGTGCGTTCGCGCTTTCGCGTCGAATGCGCGGCCGTCGGCATTACCGCGATCGACTGCCCGTACAGCTATGCCGACAACGAAGGCGCGGAGCTCGACATGCGCGTGTCGCGCGGCCTCGGATACCAGGCCAAGGCGATTGTCAACGCGCAGTTCGTGCCGGTCGTCAATCGCGTGCTGACGCCGACGGCCGACGAAGTCGCCCTCGCCCGCCGCGTGATCGACGCGTTCGACACCGCCCGGCGCGCGTCCGGCGGCCGCCGCGTGGCCGCGGCCGTCGTCGACGGTTTCCTCGCGGAAGTCCCCGACTATCTCGCCGCGCACCGGCTGATCGCCCGCGCGACGCAATTCGGCATTGCCTGAGCCCGCCATGGATACGATCGCCACGCGCCTGAAGGCGCTGAAAACCCTCGCGCATGCGGCGCCGCACGTTCCGGCCGAGAACTGGCCCGACACGCCGCAAGCGCAATTCGAACGCTGGCTCGACGAGGCCGTTGCCGCAGGCGCCGTCGAACCGCAGGTGATGACGCTGTCGACGGTCCGCCCGGACGGGCGGCCCGACGCACGCTCCGTCGTACTGCTGAACGTCGACGCGCGCGGCTGGCATTTCGCGGCGAGCACGCGCAGCCCCAAGGGGCGCCAGATCGAAAACCGGCCGTTCGCCGCGCTGACGTTCTATTGGCCGGTGATCGCGAGCCAGGTCCGCCTGAGCGGCCCGGTCGAGCGGCTGCCGGCCGCCGAAGGCCGCGCCGATTTCGCGGGCCGCCCGGATCGGTCGCGCGCGAGCATCCTGGCCGGCCGGCAAAGCGAACGGCTCGACGATCCCGCCGACCTGACGCGCGCGATCGACGCGCAGCTCGCGCGGCTGGCCGCCGACCCCGCACTCGTGTCGGAGGACTGGCACCTGTACACGCTCGCACCGGACGAAGCCGAATTCTGGCGTGCCGACAGCGCACGCCGTTTTGCGCGGCAGGCGTACCGTCGTGACGGTCAGTGCTGGGAACGGTGTGCGCTATGGCCTTGAAATCCGCCGCACTCCCGTCGCGACCGGGCGGCACCCTGCACGACGGCATGAATGACCGGATGCACGAAGACACGCGCCTCATGCACGCGGGCCGCGACAGCGCGGCCTGGCACGGCTTCGTGAATCCGCCCGTCTACCATGCGTCGACTGTGCTCAGCCCGACGGTGTCCGATCTGCTGAACCGCACGCAGCCGTATATCTACGGCCGCCGTGGCACGCCGACGACCGACGCGCTCGAGCGCGCGGTGACGAGCCTCGAAGGCGGTGCCGGTGCGGTGCTGTGTCCGTCGGGCTTGTCAGCGTGCACGCTGGCGCTGCTGTCGTGCCTGAAGCCCGGCGATCACCTGCTGATGACCGCATCGGTCTACGGCCCGGTACGCCATGCGTGCGAAGGCGTGCTTGCACGGCTCGGCGTCGAGACGACCTGGTATGACGGCCGCACGCCCGTCGCTGCCGCATTCCGTGCGAATACGCGCGCGCTGTATGTCGAAGTGCCGGGTTCCTATACGTTCGACATGCACGATATCCCGGCGCTCGTCCGGCTCGCGCACGCACACGGCGCGCTGGTCGTCGCGGACAACAGCTGGGCCACGCCGTTCTTCTTTCAACCGCATGCGTTCGGCATCGACCTGTCGATCCAGGCCGGCACCAAGTACCTGGTCGGGCATTCCGATGCGATGCTCGGCACCGTGTCGGCCACCGAGCGCGCGTGGCCCGCGTTGAAGCAACTGCATGGCGATCTCGGACTGTGCGCGGGCCCCGACGACGTCTATCTCGCGCTGCGCGGGTTGCGCACGCTCGGCGTGCGGCTGCGGCAGCACCAGCGCAACGCACTGGCGGTCGCGAGCTGGCTCGCGACGCGCCCCGAAGTGCAGCGCGTGCTGTATCCGGCCCTCCCCGGCGACGACGGACATGCGCTGTGGCGCCGCGATTTCCGCGGCGCATCGGGGCTGTTCTCGGTCGTGCTGCAGCCGGCGCCGCCGCACGCGGTCGAAGCGTTTCTCGACCACCTCGCGCTGTTCGGGCTCGGTTATTCGTGGGGCGGCTACGAGAGTCTCGCGCTGCCGTTCGAGCTGGACGCGCACGGCCTTGCCGCGCGCTGGCCGGCCGGCAGCCGCGGCGTGCGCGTGCATGTCGGGCTCGAGGACCCGGACGACCTGATCGCCGATCTCGCGGCCGGTCTCGATCGTTATGCGGCGTGCGCGCGGCAGGCCGCCGCCTGCGAGGATGCCGCGCGATGCTGACCGTCTGGGGCCGCCGCACGTCGTTCAACGTGCAGAAGGTGTTGTGGCTCATCGGCGAGCTGGGCGTGCCGTACCGGCACATCGCGGCAGGCGGTGAACACGGTTCGCTGCAGACGCCCGCGTTCGCGGCGCTGAATCCGACCTGCCGGATTCCGGTGATCGACTGGGATGGCGACGTCGTGTGGGAGTCGCACACGATCCTGCGCTATCTCGCCGCGCGGGTGCCGAACAATCCGTTCTGGTGCCGCGACGCGTTCGCCCGTTCGCGCGCGGAGCGCTGGATGGACTGGTCGCAGACTGCGCTCGAACCCGACGTGATGACCGGGCTGTTCTGGGCGCTCGTGCGAACGCCGCCGGAGCGGCGCGACGATGCGCTCGTGCGCGACAAGGCCGCGCGCAGCGCGACGCATTTCCAGCTGCTCGACCGGCTGCTGTCGACCCAGCCCTTCCTGGGCGGTGCGACGCCGGGCCTGGCCGACATACCGGCCGGCGCGACGCTGTTCCGCTATTTCTCGCTCGACGTCGAGCGGCCGCCGTTGCCGCACGTCGAGGCCTGGTACGCCCGCCTGAGCCGACGCCCCGCCTATCGCGAACAGGTCATGGTGTCGTTCGACGCGTTGCGCGGCCAGCCGGGCTGACTCTGCGCGTGACGACTCACATAGCCTCGCGGTCTCACGAACTCACGACCCTCTCGACACGACATGACGCACTCCGCCCTTCGTCCGATCCTGATCGTCCTGCACCGCGAACAGTCGAGCCCCGGCCGGATCGGCCGGCTGCTTGCCGCCCGCGGCCATCCGCTCGACATTCGTCGTCCGCCGCTCGGCGATCCGCTGCCGGCGACGCTGGCCGACCATGCGGGCGCCGTGGTGTTCGGCGGCCCGATGAGCGCCAACGACGGCGATCGCTGGATTCAGGATGAAATCGACTGGATCGGTGTGCCGCTGCGCGAGGCGGTACCCTTTCTCGGTGTCTGTCTGGGGGCGCAGATGATGATCCGCCACCTGGGCGGCCGCGTGATCGCGCATCGCGACGGGCGCGCGGAAATCGGCTATTGGCCGATCGCCGCGACGCCCGCCGGCCGGCGCCTCGGGTCGTGGCCGTCGCACGTCTACCAGTGGCATCGCGAGGGCTTCGAACGCGTCGCCGGGCTCGAGATCCTCGCGACCGGCGAGCACTTCGAGAACCAGGCCGTGCGCTACGGACCGCGCGCATACGGCGTGCAGTTTCATCCGGAAGTGAGCTATCCGATGATGCGGCGCTGGAGTACGGCCGCCGCGCACAAGCTGTCGGCGCCCGGTGCGCAGGATCTCGCGACGCAGGCACGCGAAGGCCGGCGGCACGACCGCGCGACGGCCGCGTGGCTCAGCGCGTTTCTCGACCGCTGGCTCGACGATGCGCCCGCATCAGGTCGGCACGGTCACGTCGGAGATGCTGATCAGCCCCCACTCGACCGCTCGCAGCACGGCTTCGTGCCGACGTGACACGTTGAACTTGCGGCGGATGTTCATGAAGTGGAAATTGATGCACGACTCGGTCACGTTCAGGATGTGGCCGATTTCCCACGACGTCTTGCCGGCCGCGTGCCAGCGCAGGCATTCGACTTCCCGCCGGCTCAGCCGCGGCACGCTGTCGGGCGGTGCATGGCAGCGCGTGCCGGCGATCGCTTCGCACGCGACGTCGCGCAGCAGTGTCAGCGCCGCGAGATGGCGGTCGCAGTGCTCGCGCGTGGCGGCGAGCTCGTCGGTGCTCGCACACAACAGCATGCCGACCTCCCCCTTCGCGCCGCGCACCGGCAGCACGACGCCGCTGCGCATGCCGTACGCGGCCGCCGCTTCGTAACACGGGCGCTGCTCCGGCAGCGCGAACAGTGCGTCGTCCCAGACGAGCGGCAGTGCCGAACGGAAGCAATGCCGCAGCATCGGGTCGACGCGGTCGAACTGACGCTGCCGGTACAGCGCGGTCCAGCCGGGCACGCCGCTGCTCCATTTGCGCGCGAGATCGAACGACGCGCCGGTAAACGGCAACACGATCAGCACGACCTTGTCGAACCCCATTCCGGCGGCCGCGTCGGTCATTCTCTGCCATGACGCGTCCGTGTCGCCGGGTACCAACCACTTCAGACAATCCAGTCCATTCATACAAGCCACCCCGTTCGTTTAGTTGGAATCTGCAGCCAGGCGGACTTGCGCAACCGGTTCGAGACGTTGCGCGTGAACGGGCCGCGCTAGACCGCCTCGGCCAGACGTCGCCGGCCTGCCTGCCTTGCGTCGTCGAGCGACGCCGTCACGTCGAACGGAATGCCGAACGCCTTTTCGATGCCGGATGCGTTCGCGATGGCCGCTTCACGCTCGGCCGGGTCCGGTTCGATCGTGATGAGCGCACGGCAGACCGCGGCGAGCGAGGCGCGGTTCTGCTTGAGCCACATGCCGCGTTCCTTGCGGTCGTCGTGCGCTTCATCCGGGCGGGCCGGCGGAAAGATCATGACAAACGGCTCGCCGTGCCGCATCAGCGCGTGCATGTCGTCGAGCCAGCGCTGCGCGTAGCCGGCGGATGCGATCGCGTCGTTGCGCACGACGACGAACGGAAATTCCGCGACGTCGAACACGGCGAGCGTCGCCAGGTCGGGGGGCATGGCACCAGCGTGGTGAGTGGGCATCGGGTCAACCTCCATCGAATTGAACAGCATGGGTCGGAACGGGCCGCGCAGCGCCCGCTTCATCGTTTCGCGGCGGCGCCGGGGCCGAACGGCGGACGGGCGAGCCAGACCACCGCGATCACGGCGAGATACACGCAGCCGAGCGCGAACGAAACGTCGTTGAACGAGATCTGGTATGCCTGCGCATCGACCAGGTTGCCCAGCAGCGTCGCCGCGCGCTGCGGATCGCCGCCGCCGAGCCGCGCGACTTCGGCGCGCACGGCGGGGTCGAACGCGCTCACGTGCTCGCTGAGCTGCGCGTGGTGCAGGATCGCGCGCCGGTCCCACAGGAACGACGTGATCGACACCGCGAAGCTCGCGCCGAGCGTGCGCAGGAACGTCGACAGGCCGGAGCCGGCGGCGATCTCGTCCGGCTTCAGGTCGGACAGCAGGATGCTGTTGATCGGCATGATGAACAGTGCGAGGCCGAGGCCCTGCAGCAGCTGGATCAGCGCGATGTGCGTGAAGTCGATGTCGGGCACGAAACCCGCGCGCAGGAACGACGACGTGCCGAGGATCGCGAACGCGCAGCACACGAGCACGCGCATGTTGAAGCGCGGCGCGTACTTGCCCATGAACGGCGTCATCAGCACGGGGATCACGCCCATCGGCGCGACGGCGAGCCCGGCCCAGAACGCGGTGTAGCCGAGCGTGCGCTGCAGCCACTGCGGCACGATCACGTTGACCGCGAAGAACGCCGAATACGCGAGCACGAGCGTCAGCGTGCCGGCCGCGAAGTTGCGATGCGCGAAGAGCCGCAGGTTCACGATCGGGTTCGGCTCGTTGAGCTCCCAGATCAGGAACAGCGCGATGCCGAACGCGGCGACCACCGACATCACGACGATGAACGTCGAGTTGAACCAGTCGGCTTCGTTGCCCTTGTCGAGCACGATCTGCAGCGCGCCGACGCCCACGATCAGCGCGGCGAGGCCCACATAGTCGACGCGCGCGGCAACGGTCGTCTCGACGCGAGCGCGCATCTGCGCGAACACGCACATCGCGGCGAACACGCCGATCGGCAGGTTGATCAGGAACGCCCAGCGCCACGAGTAATGCTCGGTGACCCAGCCGCCGAACACGGGCCCCGCGATCGGCGCGACGACCGTGACCATCGCGATCATCGACAGCGCGAAACCGCGCCGCTGCGGTGGGTAGATCGACAGCATCAGCGCCTGCGTGGTCGGGATCATCGGCCCGGCCACCAGGCCCTGCAGCGCGCGGAACGCAACGAGCTGCGGCAGGTTTTGCGCGAGGCCGCACAGGAGCGACGCGAACGTGAACGCGAGCGTCGCCCACACGAACAGCCGCACCTGCCCGACGCGCTTGACGAGAAACCCGGTCAGCGGCAGCGCGATCGCATTGCTGACCGAGAACGTCGTGACGACCCACGCGCTCTGCGTCGTGCTCACGCCGAAGTTGCCGGCGATCGTCGGCAGCGACACGTTGGCGACGGTGCCGTCCAGCACCTGCATGAACACCGCGAGCGCGAGGCCGAAGGTCGTGAGCCCGACGCTCGACGGTCGAAAACCGCTGTCGGCGGCCGCCATCGGGCCGCTCATCGCACCGTCTCCGCGCGCGCTGCCGACGGCAGGTTCGCATGGATGACGTCGGCGATCAGGCCGTCGGCGCGGGCCAGCTCGTCGCGGTACACGTCGGTGCGGAAGACCGGCGCGCGCTGCTCGCGTCGCGACAGCATCGCGCCGCTGCGGTCGTGCTGGTCGACGCGTGCGTGCATCGACAGGCCGATGCGCAGCGGATGCGCGTCGAGCTGGGCCGGTTCCGTCAGCTCGATGCGCACCGGCAGCCGCTGCACGATCTTGATCCAGTTGCCGGTCGCGTTCTGCGCCGGCAGCAGCGAAAACGCGCTGCCGGTGCCGACGCCGAGGCTTTGCACGCGGCCGGTATAACGCACCGCGTCGCCGTACAGGTCGGCGGTCAGTTCGACCGGCTGCCCGATGCGCATGTGTTCGAGCTGCTTCTCGGTGAAGTTCGCATCGACCCACAGCTCGCGCAGCGGCACCACCGCCAGCAGCGGCACGCCGGGCGACACGCGCTGCCCGACCTGCACCGTGCGCTTCGCGACATAACCGGTGACGGGCGTGACGACGTCGGTGCGTGCATGCGCGAGGTACGCGGCGCGCAGCCGTTCGGCCGCGGCCTGCACGTCGGGGTGCGATGCGACCGCGGTGTCGTCGATCAGCGCCTTGCTCGTCTGGTGCTGCTCGCTCAACGTGGCGAGCGCGCTTTGCGCGGCCGCGTACGCGCTTTGCGCGGAGGTCAGCGTGTCGCGTGCATGCGCGAGTTCCTCGCGTGAAATCGCGCCGGAGCGGCCGAGATCCTCGCGGCGGCTGTAGTCGGCCTTCGCCTTGTCGAGCGCGGTGCGTCGCGAGTCGAGTTCGGCGCGCGCGCCGTCGATGCTGTTCGCCAGCCCGCGTTCGTTGCTGTACAGGCCGCGCACCTTGCGCACCGTTGCCGCGAGATCGGCCTGCGCGGTCGCGAGCGCGATCTGCGCGTCGCTCGGGTCGAGGCGTACGAGCGGCGTGCCGGCGCGGACGAGGTTGCCGTCGTCCGCGTCGATCGACACGACGGTGCCCGTCACCTGCGGCGTCAGCTCGACGACGTTGCCTTGCGCGTATGCGTTGTCGGTGGATTCGTACCAGCGTCCGACGATCACGTACCAGATGCCCCAGCCGAGGATGCCGAGCGCGAACACGGCGACGAGCGCGCGCACCAGATGCTTGCGCCGTGCCGGCGGTGCCGGCGGCGTCGCGGGTGCGGCACCGCCGGGTGCCGGTGGCGTGCGGGTGTCCGGCCCGCCAGGC
>NZ_QOBB01000239.1:0-10273 GCF_024704855.1 Burkholderia sp. HAN2018
CGCGGCGGCGGGCACCGATTCCGGCACGCGCGGCGCGGCCATGCGTGCGCGCGCCGCAGCCGGCGGCGTCACGGCGGCCAGGTCCGAATCGGCGAGGGCGACGATTTCCACGCTGCCGTCATCGAGCGTGCGGTTCGACAGCACGACCGCGTCGGCGCCGAGCGCCTCGCGCACGAGACGAAGTGCGTCGCGGCTCGTTGCGCCGGTGAATTTGCGAATGTTCAAGCGGAACCCCCGATGACGTTAACGACTTTGATCGTGCGTGTGTCCGGCACTTCGGCGTACGACAGCACTTTCAATTGCGGCAGGCTGCGGCGCAGGAAACGCGCGAGCATCGCGCGCAGCGCGTGCTGCACGAGCAGCACGGGCGGCAGCCCGAGATTCCGTTGACGCAGCATCGCCTGCTGCGTGCCGGTCAGAAGGTTGTGCGCGAGGCCGGGTTCGAGGCCCGGGTTCGCGCCGGTGGCGAGCGCCTGCGACAGCACGCGCTCGAGATTCGCGTCGAGGCCCATCACCTGCATCTCGCCCGCGCCCGGATACCACTGCTGCGTGATCGCGCGGCCGAGCGCGAGCCGCACCGCGGCCGTGATCTCGAACGCGTCGCCGCGGCCCGCGTGTTCGGACACGGCCTCGAGGATCGTGCGCATGTCGCGGATCGGCACGCCTTCCTCGAGCAGGTTCTGCAGCACCTTCTGCAGCGTCGTCAGCGAGATCGTCTTCGGCACGAGGTCCTCGACGAGCGACGGCGCGTCCTTGCCGGTGCGCTCGACGAGCGCCTGCACTTCCTGGCGGCCGAGCAGCTCGGCCGCGTGCTGGACGACCAGATGGTTCAGGTGCGTCGCGACGACCGTGCTCGCGTCGACCACCGTGTAGCCGTACACCTGCGCCTGTTCGCGCATCGCGACGTCGATCCACACGGCCGGCAGCCCGAACGCGGGATCCTGCGTGACGGCGCCCGGCAGCGCGGCCGTCACCTGGCCGGGGTTGATCGCGAGCCACTGGCCCGGGAACACCTCGCCGACGCCGATCTCGACGCCCTTCAGCGCGATCCGGTACGCGTTCGGCCGCAGCTCGAGGTTGTCGCGGATATGGATCACGGGCGGCAGGAAGCCGATTTCCTGCGCGAATTTCTTGCGGATGCTCTTGATGCGCTTGAGCAGTTCGCCGTCGCTGTTCTTGTCGACGAGCGGGATCAGCCGGTAGCCGACTTCGAGGCCGAGCGGGTCGATCAGCTGCACGTCGTCCCAGGTCGCCTCGTGGCTGTCGGACGGCAGCACGGCGGGCGGCGCGATGTCGGTCAGGTCGCCGGCCGCTTTGCGGGCCGCCGCGCGCTTCGTCTGCGTGCGGGCCAGCCAGATCGCACCGCCGCCGAGTGCGAGGAACGCGAAGTGCGGCATGCCCGGGATCAGCCCCATCAGCACGATGATCGCGCCGGTGATGTTCAGCACGCGCGGGTTCGTGAACAGCTGGCCGGTGATCTGCGTGCCGATGTCCTCGTCGGTCGCGACGCGCGACACGATCACGCCGGCCGCCGTCGAGATCACGAGCGACGGGATCTGCGCGACGAGGCCGTCGCCGATCGTCAGCAGCGTGTAGTTCGTGCCGGCCGCGGCGAACGTCATGTCGTGCTGGACCATCCCGACGATCAGCCCGCCGATCACGTTGATCGCCATGATGATCAGGCCGGCGATCGCGTCGCCGCGCACGAACTTCGACGCGCCGTCCATCGACCCGTAGAACTCGGCTTCCTGCGAGACCGCCAGGCGGCGCTTGCGCGCCTGCTCTTCGTTGATGAGGCCCGCGTTCAGGTCGGCGTCGATCGCCATCTGCTTGCCGGGCATCGCGTCGAGCGTGAAGCGCGCGGACACTTCGGCGATCCGCCCCGCGCCCTTCGTGATCACCATGAAGTTGATGATCATCAGGATCACGAACACGACGATGCCGACCGCGAAGTTGCCGCCGACGAGGAAGTGGCCGAACGCCTCGATCACCTGGCCGGCCGCGTCCGGCCCGGTGTGACCCTCGAGCAGCACGACGCGCGTCGACGCGACGTTCAGCGACAGGCGCAGGAGCGTCGAGAACAGCAGCACGCTCGGGAACGCCGCGAAATCGAGCGGCTTCATCGTGTACATGCTGACGAGCAGCACCATCACGGACAGCGCGATGTTGAACGTGAACAGCAGATCCAGCAGCATCGGCGGCAGCGGCAGGATCATCATCCCCAAAATCATGCAGATGAGGATCGGGCCCGCGAGCGCGCGCAGGTTGGTGCCCGCGAACGGATTCTGGCGCTTCGCGAACAGGCCGGTCGGGGTGCTCATGCCGCGCCTCCGTTACCGAGCGTGTCTTCGGCTTCCTCGCGTTCGTCGTCGGCGGAGACCGACGCGCCCTTGTCGAGGTCGGCCGGCACATCCAGGTCGACCGGCACGGCCGGGAACGCGCCGCCTTCCGAACGGAAGCGCTTGAGCTGGTAGACCCACGCGAGCACTTCGGCGACGGCCGAGTACAGCGAGCCGGGAATCTCGCGTTCGAGTTCGACGTTGTGATACAGCGCGCGTGCGAGCGGCGGCGCTTCGAGCAGCGGCACGTTGTGTTCGGCCGCGAGTTCGCGGATGCGCGCGGCGACGAGGTTCACGCCCTTCGCGACGACCTTCGGCGCGCGCATCTCGCCGTCCGTGTATTGCAGCGCGACGGCGAAGTGCGTCGGGTTCGTCACGACCACGTCGGCCTTCGGCACGGCCGCCATCATCCGGCGCCGCGCAATCGCGCGCTGCTGCTGGCGGATCCGCCCCTTCACGTGCGGATCGCCTTCGTTCTCGCGATGCTCGCGCTTCACTTCTTCCTTCGTCATGCGCAACTTCTTGTTGTACTGCCAGATTTGGTAAGGCACGTCGAGCGCGGCGACCACCAGCATCCCGGCGACCGTCGTGCCGCAGCACACCGCGACCAGGTGCAGCGCATCGGGCAGCGCCACGCCGAGCGGCTGCGTCGCGAGACCGAGCAGCTCGTCCTTGCTGCGCCAGATCGCGATGCCGCCGATCCCGCCGACGACGAGCGTCTTCGCGATCGACATCCCGAGCTGGATCGGCCCCTGGATCGAGAAGATCCGGCCGAGGCCGGAGATCGGGTTCAGGCGGTCGAACTTCAGTTCGAACGTTTTCTGCGAGATCAGCCAGCCGCCGAGCGCCATCGGCGCGAGCAGCGCGGCGACACCGGTGAGCGCGAGCAGCGGCAGCAGCGCGGCGAAGCCTTCGAGGCTCGCGCTGCCGGCCGCCGACAGCATCCGGTTCGTATCGAACGCAGTGGCGCGATCGAACATGAACGCGCCGCGCAGCATCGCCTGCAGATGCCCGCCCGACGGGCCCGCGAGCAGCCAGGCACCGTAGAACCCGGCCGCGAGCAGCGCGAACGAAGCCAGTTCGCGCGAACGCGCGACCTGCCCCTCCTCGCGCGCCTTCTCGCGGCGCCTGGGAGTGGCGGCTTCGGTCTTGTCGAGATCGCTCTCGTCTGCCACGGGGCCTCCAGTCGGGTACGGCGGAATGCCGCTTTCCAGTGACACCGATTATTCATGGAGGCGTCAAACACCGATCGGTCGAGCAAAGCCGGGAAAGGGGGGTATTTCGGGGAATCGGGCGAGCCGGTGCAAACGCGGCCGGACGGGGCCGGAAGGGGGACGGAACGGGGTGAGGCGAGGCGGCGAAACGGGGCGGCCGGTGCGATGGCGGGGGTGGGCGCGGGGCTTGGGGCTTCGGGCTTGGGGCTTGGGGCTTGGGGCTCGGGGCTTCGGGCCGAGCGACGACGGCGCGAAGCTGGGAAATGGTGAAGCGGTTGGTGAAACGGTGAAGCGGGAACGGCGCGAAACCAGGCCCCGACGCGACAGCGTCGCGCGTCGGGGCAGGCGTCGGTCAGGCCGCCGCGATCGGGTCCGCGCCGAAGCGGTTCGGGCCTTCGGTGCCGCGCGAGCACATCCACACGAGCAGCAGGATGCCGCCGACGATCGGGATCAGCGCCAGCAGCAGGAACCAGCCCGAGCGGCCCGTATCGTGCAGCCGGCGCACGCTGACCGCGATGCTCGGAATGATCAGCGCGAGCGAAATCAGGCCGAGCACGACGAGCAGCAGCAGCGTGATCAGGCCCGCGTCGTGGCTCCCCGCGCCGACGACCTGCGCGACGATCGACAGCACGCAGGTGAGCAGCGCGAAATACCAGTATTCGGCACGGCGCGCGCGGCCTTCGAATGTCGCGTATTTATTGAGTACGGAACGAACGGCTTCTGAAAAATTCATCTTATTACCCTCCTGTTTTATATTGACGACCCCGGAAACAACGCCGGCATTATATGTTTGAATTTCGGTGGACTCCAATCTATTTTCACATGGCGGGTAATGCGCACGCCCGGCTGCAGCGCCCGCCGGCACGGCGTATGAACGGCTGCCGAAGCGGAATACGGCGCCGCAGGCTTGCATGCCGCGTCATTTTAATAATCTTGAAAACCTGACATAAACGACAGCCCCGGATAATCCAGTACTTGACTACCGCCAAATGAAACCGGGGGCGATCGATAATCGCCGCGAGTACCGCATTCGATTAACCGCCGGTATTACGCCGGCGCGCAAAGCGCGCTACGCTTCGTCATTTCCGATTCCGGTCGAACCGCACCATGCTCCGTCATCCGTTCGTTCCGTCGCTGTCGCTCACCTGCGCGCTGGCAGCCGGCTGCGCGGGCACGCCGGCCCTGCCGCCCGGCGCGCAGGCGCCTGACGCACCGCACCCCGGCACGATCGCCCTGCACCATGCGTGGAACGGGTCGACGCAAACCCTGCGCGCGCAGGATGTCCCCGCGAGCGTCGCTTTCCGCTGCGCCGACGCGCGCGGCGAACCGTCGGAACGCGCCCGCGCGGCCTGGTGCGTGCCGGTCGTCGAGATCGAATCGGTGTCGGTCGATGCCGCCGGGCGCCCGGTCGCGCCGGCCGATGCCGTCCGGATCGAAAGCACCGCGTACGGGCCCGGCCACCGCTTCCTCGACCATACGCAGCTGATGCGTACCGGCCGGCCGCCGGTCTAGTGCCCGTATGCGGCGATCACGGGCTTCCCGGCCCGTGCCGGCCATGGGGCGCCGGCGAGGCCCCGTTCACGCCGACAACAGGCCGGCGCACGCGCCTAGCCCGCCGCCGCCCGCTGCAGCGCGGCGAGATCGAGCTTCTTCATCGTCATCACCTGCGCCATCACGCGCTCGGCGCGCGCGGGATCACCCGCCATCAGTTCCGGCAGCTGCACCGGCACGACCTGCCACGACACGCCGAACCGGTCGCGCAGCCAGCCGCACTGTTGCGCGCGCTCGTCGCCGCCTTCGGACAGGCGCGCCCAATAGCGGTCGATTTCGTCCTGGTCCCGGCAGTTGACGACGAACGACACGGCCGGCGTGATCAGGAACACGGGGCCGCCGTTCAGCGCGATGAACGCCTGCCCGTCGAGCTCGAACGCGACGGTCATCACCGCGCCCTCCGCGCTGCCGGATGCGTGCGCGCCGGCCTTGCCGTAGCGCGCGACGTGCACGATGCGCGCGTTGTCGAACACCGACACGTAGAAACCGGCGGCCGCCTCGGCGTCGCGGTCGAACCAAAGGAACGGGGTGATGCGTTGTATGCGCGGACTCATGGCGCTGCCTCCTCGATGTCGTGCCGGCACGGCCGCCGGTATTACATCGTAGGCGCTGTGCCCGCATGCGGCGGCGCTCCGGCCCGGCCGGCCGTGCCGTGCGCGGCCGCCGGATAAAAAAGGGGGCGATCTCTCGCCCCCGTTCCCTTCGGCGTGCGGCCCTGCCGCGTCAGAACGCGACGAAAGGCGCCGCGCCGCCGGTCGAGGTCTTGTCCATCCCGAAGTAGATCGTCCTGCCGTAGAAGTGCGGCATGCCGATGTCGAGCCAGCTGGACGAACCGAACGGGCCCGCGATGTCGTTGAACGCGTACGTCGACGGGTTCGAGAACAGCGAATCCGCGTTCGCGATGGACATCGACACGGTCGCGGCCACGCCGTTCTGGCCGCTCAGCGTCGCCGAGTAGCTGGCCGGCGGCGATGACGGGCAGTAGAACTGCGTGTTCTTCGAGCAAACCGTCTGCCCCGAATCGTTGAAGAAATACGCGTTCGAGCCCGTATCGAAGAACGCGGTCACGTTGCGCCCGAGGAACGTCGCGCTGACGTCGCCCGTCGTGGTCGACGTCATCACGGTCTTCCCGGTCAGGTCGGGCAGGCCGAACGTCAGCGTCCCGGTGGAGCTGGCCTGCCCGCTGTTCGAGATGCCCGGCATCGTCACGCTCACCCCGCTGCTGTCGGCGAAATGATGAACCGGGTTGGCCACCTGCTGCGCCACCGGCACGAGCGCGACCGCGCAGTTCGCGTTGTCGCCGTTCGGGCACGCGTAGTAGTTGTTGCTCGACGACGTCGACGTCGCGCAGGTCGTGCCGCAGTCGACCGGCGCCGGCCCGATGCCGAGAATCCCGTTCGCGCCGAGCGCGCTCGCCGAGTTGGCCGACGCACCGCCGTTCGTGCACGAGGCCGGCACGTTCGTCGTGCCGAGGTCGCCGATGATCTGCACGGGCAGCGAGCGCGCCTGCTCGGCGCCGATCGACAGGTCGACCGTGCGCACCGAACCCCACGTATAGCTCGACACGAACTTGCCGCACTCGGCGACCGGCGCGCCGCCGCTCGTCACCTGCGGGAGGCTGCCGAGCACGCCCGACACCGCACTGCCGACGAGCCGCAGCCCGTAGGACGCGGTATCGACGAGCACGTTGCTGACCACCTGGCAGTTCGACGTGCCCGGCGCGCAGACCTTCACGCTGATGGTCGGGATGTTGATCACGTTCGCCACGCCGGCGTTGACGTTGATGACGGCCGTGTTCCCGGAGTTGCCGTCCGAGCCGCCCGAACCGTTGTTGCCGTTGTTGCCCGAGTTGCTGCTGCCGCCGCCGTCGCCGCCGCCACCGCATGCAGTCACGAGGACGGCCGTTGCCGCCGCGAGGCCCAGCACGCCGAGCCAGCGCTTGAATGTACGAGGAATGCTCAAGGTCGCTCTCCCGCTGTCACTGGATGTCGGTGCCGGCCAGGCCGGCAGGCAGCGCCGCCGGCAGCCAGGCCTGGCCCGAGAAGGCGCCCATGTGGCCGCCCGTCCGGATCACGAGGCCGCTCGTGTCGACGGACACGGGTGCGCGCCAGCCGCGCGCCTTGTGCGCCGCCTGGACGCCGGCGGTGTACTGCGGGAAATAGCTGCCGAGCAGCGACGCGAGATCCGGCATCGTCGGCCCTTGCCATGCGAGGCCGAACACGCTGCCGGCGGCCGACGTGTACTCGTGAATGACGGTGCCCGATCCGAGCGTGATTTCGCGGACGGTATAGGCGGCGGTACTCGTCTGCATGCCGTCCGCCGAACGCATCGCGCGCTGCAGCGCGCGCACGCTTGCGGCCTGATCGTCCGCCGGCGGCGACATCGGTGCGCCGCCCAGTTCGGCGTGCGCGTGGACGGCCCACAGCACACCCGTTGCAGCCGTCGCGTGCGCGACGGCGCGGCCCAAGCGTTTCAGCTTCACATTCCCTCCCACGGGACTGGCTTCGTGGCGGCGTGCGCGGCGATCATGCCCGCGCCGCCTGCCGACGTATGAGTCGTATGAATGACGCTTCGTTGCTGCTGACGCGTAGTATGCCTGCTGAGTGTGTCGAAGTGTCAATTCGACGCAGGCCGACCGGCGCGTGCGCAGGCGGCGAGCCCGGGTAAACGTGGTGGACGTTGTGGAAACGGCGCGACGCATGCATCGAGCGGCCCCGCGAAACGGAGGCGCGCCGATGCACGCGGCAGGGTCAGAAGCCCAGGCTGGCGAGCAGGTCGTCGACCTGCCCCTGGTCCTGGACCACGTCGGATTTGCCTTCCGGCGCGATCTGCGGGCCGTTCAGCAGCGACTCGGGGCTGCCGGTCGAGCTCATCTGCTCGGCGGCGAGCGCGGCCGCGGTGGCCGCGAACTGCTCGCGCCGCTCGGGCGCGATGTTCTCGACGAGCACCGTGAGGAGCTGCTGCTCGATCAGGTAGACCATGTCCATGATCTTCTTGATCACCTGGCCGGTCAGGTCCTGGAAATCCTGCGCGAGCATGATCTCGAGCAGTTGCGCGCTGGTCGCCGACGTCGATTCGGGCAGCGTGCGCAGGAACGTGCGCGTATCGTCCATCAGCTCGCGCACTTCCGCGTGCTCGATCGGCGCCGCATACCACTGCGCCCAGCGCGCGTCGAGCGCTTCGGCTTCGTTCTGGAGGCGCGCCTGCATCGGCTTGGCCACCTCGATCGCATTCAGCACGCGCTCGGCGGCCTGCTCGGTCATCGTCGCGACGTAGCGCAGCCGGTCGCGCGCATCGGGCACGGCTTCGGCCGCCCGCTCGACATGCTTGTCGAGCCCGAGCTCGCGCATCGAATCGCGCAGCGTGCGCGTGACATGGCCGATGCGCGCGAGGATGCGGTCGCTCGCGTAATCGGCACCTTCGGCCTGGCCGTCTGCGCTGAACCCGGCGCCCGTCAGCGCGGCATGGATCGGCTCGTTCACGTCAGCTCCCGGCCTTCGCCATCTTGTCGATGATCTTGTTCAGCTTCTCGTCGAGCGTCGCGGCCGTAAACGGTTTCACGACGTAGCCGCTCGCGCCGGCCTGCGCCGCCGCGATGATGTTCTCCTTCTTCGACTCGGCCGTGACCATCAGCACCGGCAGGTGCGTGAGCGTCGCGTCCGCGCGGATTTCCTTCAGCATCGCGAGGCCGTCGAGGTTCGGCATGTTCCAGTCCGAGATCACGAAGTCGTAGCCGCCGCCGCGCAGCCGCGCGAGCCCGGCGAGGCCGTCCTCGGCCTCGTCGACGTTCGAGTAGCCCAGCTCCTTGAGCAGGTTGCGGACGATCCGGCGCATCGTCGGGAAATCGTCCACCACCAGGATTTTCATGCTCTTGTCCATCGTCGTTCCTTTCCAGATTCGTTTCCGTCGGGACGCGTATCGTGGCACGCGCCCCGTGACATTCCATTCAAACGCGCTGCACGCGATCGCCCATCGTCGCCAGGCGCGCCATCACGCGGCGACTCATGTCGGCGAGCGGCGCGATCTCGTCCGCGCCGCCGAGCGCGATCGCCTCGCGCGGCATCCCGAACACGATGCAGCTTGCTTCGTCCTGCGCGAACGTGTGGGCGCCCGCGCGTTTCATTTCCAGCAGGCCGGCCGCGCCATCGCGGCCCATCCCGGTCAGGATCACCCCGATCGCGTTCTTGCCCGCGTGCGTCGCCGCCGAGCGGAACAGCACGTCGACCGACGGACGGTGCCGGTTGACCGGCGGCTCGTCCGACAGTTGCGCAATATAGTTCGCCCCGCTCCTCGCAAGCAACAGGTGCGCGTGGCCCGGCGCGATATACGCGTGGCCCGGCAGCACGCGCTCGCCGTGCTCGGCTTCCTTTACCGCGATCCGGCACAGGCCGTTCAGCCGCTGTGCGAACGATTTCGTGAAGCCCGGCGGCATGTGCTGCGCGATCAGCACGGCCGGCGCGTCCGGCGGCAGCGGCGTCAGCACTTCGCGGATCGCCTCGGTGCCGCCCGTCGATGCGCCGATGATGATCAGCTTCTCGGTACTGACGAGCGGGTTGTTGATCATCGGCGCGGCCGCGTGGCTGTCCGCCGCGCGCGCGACGGCCTGCGGCTGCGGCGCCTGGCGCACGCGCGCACGCGACGCCGCGCGGATCTTGTCGGCGAGCTTTTCCGCGTAGTCGAGCATCCCGTCGCGAATCCCGACGCGCGGCTTCGTGACGAAATCCACCGCACCGAGCTCGAGCGCGCGCAGCGTGATTTCCGAGCCGCGCTCGGTCAGCGACGACACCATCACGACCGGCATCGGCCGCAGGCGCATCAGCTTCTCGAGGAAGTCGAGCCCGTCCATGCGCGGCATTTCGACGTCGAGCGTGAGCACGTCGGGGTTGTGCTGCTTGATGAGCTCGCGCGCGACGAGCGGATCGGGCGCGGTCGCGACCACCGTCATGTCGGGCTGGCTGTTGATGATCTCGGTCATCAGGCTGCGGATCAGCGCCGAATCGTCGACGCACAATACTTTGATCTTCTGCACTGCGGTCATGCCTCCTGCTTTCTTGATAGGTTCGCCGCATACGGGCTGCCGGCTTGCGGGTTCGCTGCCCGTGAGCCGCTGGAGCCGCCGGCACCGCCCGGCGCCGCGCCGCGTGCGCCGAACAGCTCGATACGCGGGCG
>NZ_QOBB01000240.1:0-10239 GCF_024704855.1 Burkholderia sp. HAN2018
CGCGCGGCGTGCGGCCGCGCGCGCTTCGGCGGCTTCGCGTTCGCGGCGCTGGCGCGCGAGCCGCAGGTCGTGGCGTTCGCGCGCGGCATCGGCCTGTTCCTGCGACCACGCATCCCAGCCGGTGCGTTCGCCGGTCACCGGCAGCATCGCGATGCAGTCGACCGGGCAGGGCGGCACGCACAGGTCGCAACCCGTGCACAGCGACTCGACGATCGTGTGCATCTGCTTCGGCGCACCGACGATCGCGTCGACCGGGCACGCCTGCATGCACAGCGTGCAGCCGATGCACAGGCTTTCGTCGATGAAGGCGACGGCGCGCGGATGCTCGCTGCCGTTCACGGGGTTCAGCGGAATCACGGGCTTGCCGAGCAGGCCCGCGAGGCGCGCGATGCCTTCGGCGCCGCCGGGCGGGCATTGGTTGTAGTTCGCGTCGCCGGCGGCGATCGCCTCGGCGTACGGCCGGCAGCCGTTATAGCCGCACTTCGTGCATTGCGTCTGGGGAAGCAGATCTTCGATGCGATCCGCGAGTGTTTTGGAGTCGGTCACGGTGACAACGGGCGCAGCGGCGCCGAATGGCTCTCGGCCGCTTCGGGCGCGGCCGGAAAGGTTTGCCAAAGCTCGATTATCGCCGATTTCCCGCATTGCGCTGGACGCCGTCTGTGCGCATAATCGAACCGCTTTTTTGCAGGGGCTCAGCAGGAGGGCGGCCGCCCGCGGCGCGCCCGTTCCAGGGCGGCCGGCGCCGAGGCGGTGGGGGTGCCGGTCCGGATCAAGCGGCTCACATAGCAAAACGCCACCATGAATCAGCCAAAAATCAAAAGAGATCCTGAAGGTACGCGCCGCCGCATCCTGATGGCGGCAGCCGAAGAGTTCGCGAGTGGAGGGCTGTTCGGCGCGCGCGTCGACCAGATCGCGCGCCGGGCCGAAACCAACGAGCGCATGCTCTATTACTACTTCGGCAGCAAGGAGCAGCTGTTCACGGCCGTGCTCGAACACGCGTTCTCCGCGCTGACCGAGGCCGAGCGCGTGCTCGACCTCGACGGCGTCGCGCCGGTGGAAGCCGTCACGCGGCTCGCGCATTTCGTCTGGGACTACTACCGCGACCATCCGGAACTGCTCAGGCTCATCAACAACGAGAACCTGCACGAAGCGCGCTACCTGCACAAGTCGACGCGGATCCGCGAGATGATGTCGCCGATCGTCGCGAAGCTCGGCAACGTGCTGACGCGCGGCCAGAAGGCCGGGCTGTTCCGCACCGACGTCGATCCGCTGCGCTTCTATGTGACGCTGTCGGGGCTCGGCTACTACATCGTGTCGAACCGCTTCACGCTCGCCGCGACGCTCGGCCGCGATTTTACCGACACCGACGAACGCGCCGAGATGGTACGCATGAACACCGAGTTGCTGCTCGCGTATCTGCTGCGTCGCTGACGCACCGGCCGGCCGAAGCGGTCGAAGGATGCAAAAACGCCGCCGTGCGCAGGCAACGGCGGCGTTTTTTCGTCGGAACGCGGTGCGTCAGGCGGCCTTGCGCGTACGCACGGCCTTGACGCGCGGGCCGCCGGCGGCGCGTTTCGCGGCCGGTGCGGCCTTGGCCGGCGCCGCTGCGACTGCCTTGGCGGGGGCCTTCGCGCGCGTGCGCTTCGCCGCGGTGGCGCGCGTCGTTTCGAGCGGCGCATGGCTGGCCGGCACGGCGGAGAGCGTCTTGGGCGCCGGCGCATCCGCGGCATCCTTCGTCGCGCCGTGCTTCGGCTCCGGCGCATGCTCGCGGATGAAGTCGCGCAGTTGCGGATAGATGATCGTGCGCCAGCGGCGGCCCGAGAAAATCCCGTAGTGACCGCACTTCTCGGCGGTCAGGCTGCGGCGCTGGTCCTGCGGGATGCCCGTGCACAGCTCGTGCGCGACGTGCGTCTGGCCGCTGCCGGAGATGTCGTCGAGTTCGCCTTCGATCGTCATCAGCGCGGTACGCTTGATGTCCTGCGGACGCACGCGCTCGCCTTCGACATCCCACGTGCCCTCGGCCAGCCGGAATTCCTGGAACACGATGCGGATCGTCTCGAGGTAATACTCGGCGGCCATGTCGAGCACCGCGTTGTATTCGTCATAGAACTGGCGGTGCGCTTCGGCGTCTTCCTCGTCGCCGCGCAGCAGGCTCTGGTAGAAATCCCAGTGCGACTGTGCGTGCCGCTCCGGATTCATCGCGACGAAACCCGTGTGCTGAAGGAAGCCCGGATACACCTGGCGGCCTTCGCCCGGGTAGTTCGCTGGCACCGTGTGGATCACGTTGTTCTCGAACCACGCGGTCGAGTGCTGCGTGGCGAGCGAATTCACCGACGTCGGGCTGCGGCGCGCATCGATCGGGCCGCCCATCATCGTCATCGTGAGCGGCGTGTCCTCGCCGCGGCTCGCCATCAGCGAGATCGCCGCGAGCACCGGCACCGTCGGCTGGCACACCGAGATCACGTGCAGGTTGCGCGCGCCGATGTGACGGATGAATTCCTGGATGTATGCGATGTAGTCGTGCAGGTGGAACGGGCCGACCTCGACCGGCACCATCCGCGCGTCGATCCAGTCGGTGATGTACACCTTGTGATCCTGCAGCAGCGTGCGCACGGTGTCGCGCAGCAGCGTCGAGTGGTGGCCCGACAGCGGCGCGCAGACCAGCACGACCGGCTCGTCCTTCAGCTGCGTGACGGCGTCGGCGTCGTCCGAATAGCGCTTGAAGCGCAGCAGCCGGCAGAACGGCTTCTCGACGATCGTCTGCTCGACGATCGGGATGTTGTGGCCGTCCTTGACGATCTGGTGAATGTTGAACTCGGGCTTCTCGTAATCCTTGCCGAGCCGGTACATCAGCTCGTACGCGGCGGCCATCCGCGGCGCGCCGGGCATCAGCGAGAACGGGCTGGACGGATTGGCGAACGATTTGGACGCGGCCTGGGCCCAGGCCGTCAGCGGGCTCAGCATGGCTCGCTGGAATTCGTGCAGTTGGTAAAGCATGCAGACTACTCCCGCGTGGGGGACGGTGCGCAAGGGCGGCGTGAGGCGTCGCGGCGTGCCGTGTGGGTCAGCGGCCGGCCATGTTGCACTGCAGCCGGACAATCGCGTCGATCATATCGGACAACGATGGGTGGTGCAATGCAACATTTCCCCGATTTTTCATCAAAGTTTTGCGATTTGACGTTCTCTGAACAAGCCGCTCGCGCCCCGTTCAGCGCCCCGTGGCGACGGCCGGCGCCGGCTGGCCGGCCGCGCGCGCCATCGCGTCCTCGTGGTGCATCAGGTTCATCGCGGTATGCACGAGCGCCACGTGCGAGAACGCCTGCGGGAAATTGCCGACGAGCCGCCCGGCCACCGGGTCGTATTCCTCGGCGAGCAGCCCGAGGTCGTTCGACAGCGCGAGCAGCCGGCTGAACAGGCGGTGCGCGTCGTCGATCCGGCCCAGCAGCGCATAGTTGTCGACCAGCCAGAAACTGCACGCGAGAAACGTGCCTTCGCCGGGCGGCAGGCCGTCGTCGTATTCGGTCGTGCGGTAGCGCATCACGAGCCCGTCGTGCAGCAACTCCCGCTCGATCGCTTCGACCGTGCCGACGATGCGCGGATCTTCCGGCGGCAGGAAGCCGAGCAGCGGCATCAGCAGCACGCTCGCGTCGAGTTCGTCGCTGCCGTAGCTCTGTGCAAACGCCCGTTTGCTTTCGTGCCATGCGTTGTTGCACACGTCGGCATGGATCTGCTCGCGCAGCGCGCGCCAGCGGTCGAGCGAGCCGGGCAGCCGGAACATCTCCGCCGACTTGATCGCGCGGTCGAACGCGACCCACGCCATCACCTTCGAGAACGTGAAATGGCGGCGGCCGCCGCGCGTTTCCCAGATGCCTTCGTCGGGCTCCTGCCAGATCTTCTCGAGATGGTCGAGCAGCGCGCACTGCACCGACCACACCGTGTCGTCGGCCTGCAGGCCGCCCACGCGCGCCAGATGCAGCGCGGCCATCACCTCGCCGAACACGTCGAGCTGGAGCTGGTTCGCGGCGCCGTTGCCCACGCGCACCGGCTTCGAGTCCTGGTAGCCGGGCAGCCAGTCGAGTTCCATTTCCGGCAGCCGGCGTTCGCCGGCGATCCCGTACATGATCTGGATCTGTTCGGGCGAGCCCGCCATCACGCGGCCGAGCCACGTGCGCCACGCGCGCGCCTCGTCGTAGTAGCCGCCGCGCATCAGCGCGAGCAGCGTGATCGTCGCGTCGCGCAGCCAGCAGTAGCGGTAGTCCCAGTTGCGATTGCCGCCGATCTTCTCGGGCAGCGACGTGGTCGGCGCCGCGACGATCCCGCCGGTCGGCTCGTACGCCAGCGCCTTCAGCGTGATCAGCGAACGGCGCACGGCGGCCGCGTAGCGGCCCTGCACCTGGCAGCGGCCCGACCATTCGAGCCAGTAGTTCTCGGTGCGTGCGAGCATCGACAGCGGATCGCGTGCGGGCGGCAGCCGCATGTGCGACGCCGCATAGCTGAGCGAGAACGGCACGCGTTCATCGGCGTTCACGGTGAATTCCGCGAGCGTATGGAGGTTCTTGCCGGTGAGCGGCACCGGCGTGCGCAGCACGACGGTGTCAGGGCCCGCGATCGCCTTCATGCCGTCCTCGCGGGTCAGCTGCGTGACCCACGGAATCGAGAAACCGTAGTCGAAGCGCAGCACGAGCTCCATGCGCATCTTCATCGTGCCGTGGCGGCCGATGACGATCCGCACCAGCTCGGACCAGCCGTTGCCGGGCGGCATGAAGTCGACCACCGTGACGGCGCCGTCGGCGCTTTCGTAGTCGGTTTCGAGAATCAGCGTGTCGCCGCGATAGCGGCGCGACGTGTGCGTGATCGCGGCATCGGCGGCCGGCGCGAGCAGCCAGCGGCCGTGCTCGGGGGTGCCGAGAAGCGCCGCGAAGCAGGCGCCCGAATCGAAGCGGGGCCAGCACAGCCAGTCTACGGAGCCGTCTTTGGCGACCAGCGCGGCGGTGTGGCCGTCGCCGACGAGGGCGTAGTCTTCGATCAGGGCAGGCATGGGCAGGCGATCCTTGGGTATTCGAGTTCACAATGCGGACGGCGGCGGCCAAGGCTTCACGCGCGGGCGCCGCGCCCCGTATACTCGGCCGGGCGGCGGAGCGCATGAACGGCCGGCGTTTCGTCCTATCTCAACACTTGAAGCGACTCGATGCAAGGAGGATTCAATGCCCAACCGTTTACGCGAGCGTGACGCACGCGCTTCGACACGAGGGTTCCCGCTTAGGCTCGCTCACTGGATGAAAGGTTTCGCGATCGTGCTCTCCCTTTCCGCGACCCATGCATTTGCGCAGCAATCGCCCGCTCCGGCCGACGGCGTGTACAACCTGCTCGTGGGCACCTACACGGGCGGCGGCAGCGACGGGATCTATGTTTACCGCTTCGATACGAAAACCGGCAGCGTCGCGCCGGTGTCGTCGGCGAAGACGGTGAATCCGTCGTATCTGTTGCCGAGCCGCGACGGTCGTACCGTCTACGCGGTCAACGAACTGCCCGGCGACGACGGGCCGGCGTCGCAGCGCGGCGGCGTCAGCGCCTTCCGCTTCGACGCGAAGACGGGCGCGCTGAGCTTCATCGACCGCGTGTCGTCGGAAGGGAACGATCCTTGCTATCTCGCGCTGTCGCCGGACGGCAAGTACCTCGTGACGGCCAATTATTCGGTCGCGAAGGATCCGGGCGGCAGCTTCGCGGTGTTTCCGCTGCGCGACGACGGCGCGGTCGGCCAGGCCGTGCTGACGGTGCACCACGAGGGCACGGGGCCCGTGAAGGGCCGTCAGGACGGCGCGCACGTGCATTCGACGGTGTTTTCGCCGGATGGCCATTACCTGTTCGTGCAGGATCTCGGCGCGGACAAGGTCTACGGCTACCGGTACACGGTGGACGGCAGCCGCGGGCTGATCAGCCCGACCGACACGCGCTACACGCCGGTCAAGGCGGGTTCGGGCCCGCGTCACATGGTGTTCAGCGCCGACGGCCGGTACGCGTACGTGACGAGCGAGCTCAACGCGGCGGTCGAGGTGTTCGGCTACCACGACGGCAAGCTGACGCCGGTCGAGACCGTATCGATGACCGCGCCGGGCTTCAAGGGCAAGGTCGGCGGCGGTGCGATCCACCTGTCGCCTGACGGCCGCTTCCTCTACGTAAGCAACCGCGGCGATGCGAACGACCTGGTGATCTACGCGGTGAACCAGGCCGACGGCCGGTTGAAGCCCGTCGGCCGCCAGTCGAGCCTCGGCAAGACGCCGCGCGAGTTCCTGATCGACCCGACCGGCAAGTGGCTGATCGTCGGCAACCAGGACAGCGATACGTTCTACGTGTTCAGCCGCAATGTGGAAACGGGGCAACTGGGCCCGAATCCGCAGAAGGTGGCGGTCGGCAAGCCGGTCGACTTCAAGCTGGTGCCGGTGCAGTAAATGACAAAGGGCGCTGCCGATGCAGCGCCCTTTGCTTTCCGGGGCGGCCGGTTTCCCGGTGGCCCGCATCGGTGGACGGCGGCGGCGGCCGCGCTCAGTCGGCCGCGGCCGGCACGAGCACCTCGCGGCTGCCGTTGATGCCCATCGGCGACACCAGCCCGGCCGCCTCCATCTGCTCGACGAGGCGTGCGGCGCGGTTGTAGCCGATGCGCAACTGCCGCTGCACCGAGGAGATCGACGCGCGCCGCGTGCGCACGACGAACGCGACGGCTTCGTCGTACAGCGGATCGGCCTCCGCGTCCGGCGCATCGCCGAACAGGTCCTGCGTTGCGCCGTCGGCGGCCGGGCCGTCGAGGATCCCTTCCTCGTACTGCGGTTCGCCGAACTGTTTCAGGTACTCGACGATCCGGTGCACTTCCTCGTCGGCGACGAATGCGCCGTGCACGCGCTGCGGGTAACCGGTGCCCGGCGGCAGGAACAGCATGTCGCCCATCCCGAGCAGCGATTCGGCGCCCATCTGGTCGAGAATCGTGCGCGAGTCGATCTTCGACGACACCTGGAACGCGACGCGCGTCGGGATGTTCGCCTTGATCAGGCCCGTGATCACGTCGACGGACGGGCGCTGCGTCGCGAGGATCAGGTGGATGCCGGCCGCGCGCGCCTTCTGCGCGAGACGGGCGATCAGTTCCTCGATCTTCTTGCCGGCCACCATCATCAGGTCGGCCAGCTCGTCGATCACGACGACGATCAGCGGCAGCGTCGACAGCGGCTCGGGGTCCTCGGGGGTCAGCGAGAACGGGTTGCCGATCTTCTTTTCCTTCGCTTCGGCATCGCGGATCTTCTGGTTGAAGCCCGCGAGGTTGCGCACGCCGACGGCCGACATCAGCCGGTAGCGCTTCTCCATCTCGCCGACGCACCAGTTCAGCGCGTTGGCCGCGAGCTTCATGTCGGTGACGACCGGCGCGAGCAGGTGCGGGATGCCTTCGTAGACCGACAGCTCCAGCATCTTCGGGTCGATCATGATGAGCCGCACGTCCTCGGGAGTCGCCTTGTACAGCAGCGACAGGATCATCGCGTTGATCGCGACCGACTTGCCCGAGCCCGTCGTGCCCGCGACGAGCATGTGCGGCGCCTTCGCGAGATCGGTGACGACCGGATGGCCGGTGATGTCCTTGCCCATCGCGATCGTCAGTTGCGAGGCCGAGTGCTGGTACTGGCGCGACTCGAGGATTTCCGACAGGCGGATCATCTGGCGCTTCGCGTTCGGCAGTTCGAGGCCCATGCAGGTCTTGCCGGGAATCGTCTCGACGACGCGGATCGACGTGAGGCCGAGGCCGCGCGACAGGTCCTTCATCAGCCCGACGATCTGGCTGCCCCGCACGCCGAGCGCGGGTTCGATCTCGAAGCGCGTGATCACGGGGCCGGCCGATGCGCCGACCACCGTTACCGGCACCTTGAATTCCTGCAGCCGCTGTTCGATGACCTGCGCGGTTTGCGCGAGGTGTTCGTCGGTGATCGTTTCGATGTCGTCGGACGCGGGTTCGAGCAGGTCGAGGGTCGGCAGTTCGACGTTGAACGTCGCGGGCGCGTGGAATTCGAACGCGTTCGGGCGCGGCGGGCGGGCGGGGGTGTCGGGGGCCGGGGCGGCGGGTTCGGTTGTTGCCGCGGCGGCGGTCGCTTCTGCCGGCGGGGCAGCGGGAATCGCCGGTACGGGCGTGACCGCCGCCGGTGCGGACAGGCTCGCGCCGGGGAATGTCGTGGCAGGTTGCGGGGCTGCGGCTGCCGGTGTCGCGGCGACGTTCGGCACGTGCCAGCTTGCCGGCGACGAGGCCGGGGTGGGGGCGGGCGGGGCTGCGAACGTCGTGGCTTCGATCGCGGCAGGTGCGGAAGCGATCGACGGAGTCAGTGTCGCGGCGGTTGCCCCGAAGGACGGCAGCGAGCCGGTCGGAGCGACGGGCGAGCCGGAGATCGGTTGCGCCGGAGTCGCTGCGGCGGACGTGATCGGTGCGACGGCGCCGGGGGACGGTGCCGTCGTGTCGGAAACGGCCGAAGGCGCGGGCAGGCTTGCGGCCGGCTGCGGTGTGACCGGGCTGGAGGTGCCGAACGTGCCGAATGTCGTACCCGTCGATGAGCTTGCCGGGTTGGCCTGCGTCGGCGCGGGCGAGCCGGACGCGGTGTTCACGGGCATCGCGGTGGCGAGCGTCGGTGCGGCAGCCGGTGCGGGCGCGGTCGAACCGGATGTCGAAGCCGACGTGCCGGCCGTCGACGGAGTCACGACGGGCGATGTGGGCATCGATGCGCGGGGGAACGAACCGTAAGTCGCGCCCGTCTCGTTGACCGGGGCTGTCGACGCAACCGATGCAACGGTCGATGTCGACGCGGCCGGCTGCGAGAGCGAAGCCAACGCAGTACCAGTTACGCCGATTGCGGATGTCGACGCGACTGATGCAGCGGTCGATGCCGACGCAGGCGACTGAGCAGGCGAACCGGATGTCGTGCCGGTCACGCGATCCGTTGAAGTGGTCTCGGCGACAGGCGATGTCTCCGAAGCAAATGCAGGTGCTTGCGCGGCAAAGCCTTGAGCGGTGCCGACGAGCGGCGACGCAGCAGCCGAAGCCGTCTGCGTTGCGGCGGCAAACGGTTGAGCGGCGACCGGCGATTTCGGCAATTCCACGGCGGCGGTCGTATTCGTCGGGGCAGATCGTGCCGTCGACGGTTTCCAAGTCCATTCCGCTGCCGGCGCGGAGCCCTGAGCGCTTGCCGCCGGCGGTGCCGCAGGTTCTGCTGTGTCTGCCTTGATGGCTTCCGGTGCTGCACCCGACGCAGCCGATCCCGACGTTGCCGACACCGCCGCAAACGGCCTGGCTTCGGCACTTGCGCGCGACGTCGTTTCGGTGATCGGCGAAGAGGGGAGGGCAGCGAACGGAGCGATGTTCCCGGCCGCTTTCACGTCGGCGTGCGCATCGTCGATGCCCTGCGGTACGCGGGCCGATGCGATGTGATCGATTGCGGGAGCCGGTTGCGCCGTGTACCTGTCGTCGTTATCGACGGGCGCCGGCAGGTTGCTCGCGGCGATGTCGCGAGCCGCCTCGCGCCTGGGTTGCGCGGCGGCAGGATCGGCCGGTTCCGATCCCGTCGCGTCCGTCGACGACTCGGCGGCCGGGTTCCACGCGGATGCGTCGAACGCGGAAACCGGCCGGCTGGCGAGGTCTTCCCACGGTGCGAGGTCGATGGGCGCGTCGAACGAGGCTGAGGGTGCGGGCGGGATTCCCGGCGTCGGCGCGGCCGGCGCATCGTCGGCGTACCGGATCTCGTCGTCGGCGTGATGCGAAAACGCGGCATCGTCGCTGCCGGTATTCGGCAGCGCGTGCGGGGCGGCCGCGTCGAGCGCCACGGTGCCCGCATCGGCACCCGGTGCATGAACAGCGGGCGCCGCCGGCATGAACGCGTCGAGCACGATCGGTGCGTTGTCGTCGTACGCCGGCGCCGCATCGTGCGCGAGCGACACGGTGGCGTCATGTGTGGCGAGGCCGTGGGTCGCGGCGGCGATCCCGGCCGGCACGGTCGTCACGGTCGGCACGGTCGATGCGGCCGCCGATGCCGGCGCCGCAACGCCGGCTGCTGCCACGGCCACACCGGCCACGGTAGCGGCTGCGGCGGCAGCGTGCCCGGCGTCGGCCGACTGCGCACCGCCCAGCGTCGCCCATTGCGCGGTGCTGGCCTCGATCGAGCGCAGCGTGTCGTGCACGCTCGGTGCCGGCGCGATCGGCGCGGCGGGTTTTTCCGTCCA
>NZ_QOBB01000241.1:0-15556 GCF_024704855.1 Burkholderia sp. HAN2018
ATCGTCATCGTGATCCACTCCGTTGCAGCCATCGCAGCCTCCGGCGCCGGACACCCGGCGGCCGGACAGCTTACGCGGCACGAAAGCGGACATTTCCATGTAGCCAAAAGCGGACATTTCCATCTAGCTACTACAACACAAACTACCGATAACTATGATTATGTAAAATACGATATTTCCACTCAAATCCGGCAGCAAGCAGCCCCCAATCGACTGCTGCCTCACTTTTCAAGCTCCCTCGAATCACTCAAGAAACCGGATTCATCCACTCAGTCAACCCTTCACGCGCATTCAACTCGACAAACGTCGGCATCCCGCGAAGGTGCTGTATGTACCTCGCAAGATGCGGCCATGTCGTTGCCGGGCGCGGCATGTTGCGTGTCCAGCGCATGAGCATCAACGCAAGGAAGTCAGCCGTACTCAACCGATTGTTGATCAGGTACGAACGACCGTCGGACAGCAGATTGTCGAGATGCGCCATCGACTCCTCGATTTGCCCCCGCGAAAACGCCTTCACCATCTCGGCGCATCGCGGATCGCCATCCGTCTCCGCATAGAACCAGTTTCGCATCGCAGGCAATACCGAATTGGCCAGATAGACCATCATCTCGAACCACTCGGGACGTTCGGGCGCGCCTGGACGGGGAGCCAGGGACGGCGCCGGATGGCGTTCGGCAAGCAGCATCAACAAGGCGGCCGATTCGGTCCGCGGTACGCCGTCGACGACCAGCGTCGGCACTCGGCCGGCCGGATTCAGCCGCAGGTACTCGGGCGTATGCTGCGCACCCGCATCGATATCGACGAGACGCGTTTCGAACGGCACACCGAGTTCGATCAGCATCCAATGCACGGCCATGCTTGCCGCACCGGGCGAGTAATACAGAACGTAGGACATGGTTTGAATCCGTCTCCTTGAATTCGAATTGAGCATCGCGCCGTCTGCGAGACGTCCGCACGACGATCGCATTCAATCAACGCAACGCACGAAAACCACCTGCCGGCACTGCGTGACTGCGTCACTCCCCCACCACCTCAGCCTGACGATCGTCGCGCGTCGCCACCGCCGCACGCCGGCCGCGTCGCCCGGCCGACGCCACGACACGAAACGCCACCGGCGCGAACACGAGCCCGAACACCGTCGCCGCCAGCACACCCCCGAACGCGCCCGTGCCGATCGATCGCCGGCTTTCCGCCCCGGCGCCCGTCGCCAGCACGAGCGGCACGACACCGAGCAGGAACGCCATCGACGTCATCACGATCGGCCGGAATCGCGCAGCGGCCGCATCGACCACCGCCTGCCGCAGCGGCACGCCATGACCGGCCAGGTCGCGCGCGTACTGCACGATCAGGATCGCGTTCTTCGCCGCCAGCCCGACCACGGTAATCATCCCGACCTTGAAGTACACGTCGTTCGGCATGCCGCGCACGAGTGCCGCGGCGATCGCGCCGATCATACCGAGCGGCACGATCGTCAGCACCGACAGCGGAATCGTCCAGCTTTCGTACAGCGCGGCCAGCGCCATGAAGACCGCGAGCACCGACAACCCGACGAGCAGCGGCGTCTGCCGCGCGGCAACCTGCTCCTCGCGCGCCGCATCGACCCAGTCGAAACCGATCCCGGCCGGCAGCGCACCGGCCAGCCGCTCCATCTCCGCCATCGCCGCGCCCGAACTCGTGCCGGTCGCCGCCCGGCCGCTGATGTCGAGCGACGGATAGCCGTTGTACCGGTTCAGCATCACCGGGCCGATCGTCCAGTGCGGCGCGGCAATCGCCGAAAGCGGCACCATGTCGCCGGTGCGGTTCGGGACGGTCAGCGCCATCAGTTGCGCGTCGGTCGCGCGCGCGACCGGGTCGGCCTCGATGATCACCCGCCGCATCCGGCCCGACGCCGGAAAGTCGTTGATGTAGTTCGAGCCGAACGTGCCGCCCAGGAGCCCGGCGATCCGCTCGAACGGCACGCCGAGTGCATACGCCTTCGCGCGATCGACATCGAGCTCGATACGCGGCGCGTCCGGCAGGTCTTCGAAATGCACGGCCGAGAGCAGCGGATCCGCCTTCGCACGCTCGGCAAGCTGCGCGCGAGCCGCCTTCAGCGCGTCGAGCCCGCCCCCGCCGCGATCCTCGAGCCGGAACGTGAATCCGTCGGAATGCCCGATGCCGCGCACCGAAGGCGGCAGCGCCGCCTCGACGTCGCCGTCGAGGATCGCGCCGAAACGCGCGTTGAGCCGGTCGCGCAACGCCATCGCGCCGACGTCGCGCTGCGCCCAGTCCTTCAGTTCCACGAACGCCATCCCGACGTTCTGCCCGCTGCCCGCGAAACTCCAGCCGATCACGCTCGTCACGTTCGCTATCGCCGGCTCCCCGCGCAGGATCGCCTCGACACGCTCGACGACCGCGAGCGTACGCGCCTGCGTGGCGCCCGCCGGCAACTGGATCATCACCTGCAATTGCCCCTGGTCCTCGGTGGGCAGGAAGCCGCCCGGCATCATCCAGTACAGCAACCCGCATGCGAGCACGAGTGCCGCATAGACTGCCACGACCATCCCGGTGCGGCGCACGGCAAACACCGCGACGCGGCGATAACCGGATTCGGCGCGCGCGAAGGCCACGCCGAACCGGTCGGCCAGACGCGCGCCGATGCCGAGTCGCCTCGTGCGGCCGGTTCCGCCGCCGTGTCGCGCGACCGGCTTCAGCAGGTTCGCGCACAGCGCGGGCGTGAGCGACAGCGCCATGAACGACGACACCAGCATCGACGCGATCATCGCCACCGCGAACTGCCGGTAGATGCCGCCGACACTGCCCGGGAAAAACGCCATCGGCACGAATACGGCGGTCAGCACCGCGGTCACGCCGACGATCGCCCCGCCGATCCGCTTCATGGCCCGGCGTGTGGCGTCGCGCGGCGACACGCCCTCCTCCATCACGCGATGCACGCTCTCGACGACGACGATCGCATCGTCGACCAGGATGCCGATCGCCAGCACGAGGCCGAACATCGTGAACACGTTGATCGACAGACCGAACGCCCACATCGCGACGAACGCGCCCATCAGCGTGACCGGAATCACGACGGTCGGCACCAGCGTGTAGCGCAGGTCGCGCAGGAACAGCCACATCACGCAGAACACCAGCACGACGGCCTCGACGAGCGTCAGCACGACCTCGTGGATCGCGATCTTGACGAAATGCGCGCCGTCGAAGGGAATCTCGACCGCGACGCCCGGCGGCAGCGTCCGCGACAGCTCGGCAAGCCGTGCGCGGATCGCATTCGACGTTTCGAGCGCGTTGCCGCGCGGGCCGAGCTGGATGCCGACCGTCGCGGCCGGCCGGCCGTTCAGCCGCGAATAAAACGAATAGTCGTCGCGGCCGATCTCGACGCGCGCGACGTCGGCGACGCGCACGGCCGAACCGTCCTGCTTCGACTTCAGCACGATCCGGCCGAACTCCTCGGGCGACGCAAGCTGCCCCTTGACCACGACCGTCGCGGTCAGCTGCTGGCCATGCACGAACGGCGCGTCGCCGATCGCGCCGGCCGTGACCGTCGCGTTCTGCGCGCCGATCGCCGCGATCACGTCGTCGGCGCCGAGATCGTATTCGCGCAACTTCACGGGATCGAGCCAGACCCGCAGCGCCTCGTCGGCATCCCACAGCTCGGCCGCACCGACACCCGGCGCGCGCTTCAGCTCGCGCAGCACGTAGCGGTTCAGGTAATCGCCGAGCTGCGCGGAATCGCGCGTGCCGTCGGTCGACGTCAGCGTGACGAGCATCAGGAACGTGTTCGCCGCCTTGAACACGCCGATCCCCTGCTGGACGACCTGCTGCGGCAGCCGCGGCTCGACCTGCTTCAACCGGTTGTTGACGTCGACGAGCGCGATGTCCGGATCGGTGCCGGGCGAGAACGTCACGTCGATCTCGAGGTTGCCGTGACCGTCGCTGCTCGTCTCGTAGTACAGCAGCCCGTCGGCGCCGTCGAGGCTTTCCTCGATGACGCTGCCGACGTCGGCATCGACCGTCTCGGTCGACGCGCCCGGATAAGACGCGGTGACCACGACCCGCGGCGGCGCCAGGCGCGGATACTGCGCGATCGGCAATTGCGGAATGGCCAGCACGCCCGCGACGACGATCGCGAGCGCGACGATCCACGCAAAGACGGGACGGTCGATGAAGAATGACGGCATCGGCGAGTATCGGCAGCCGCGCTACAGCGTGAGTTCGAACGCGCGCGCGAGCAGCCCCGGCAGTTGCGCGCCTCCGGTGGCGCGCTCGCCGTACGTGTCGTCGTTCGCGAGCAGCGCGGGCGCCGCGCCGAGCTGCTCGAGCTCCGATCCGAACAGCCGGTAGAAACTGTCGTCGAACCGCATCGCGTCGACCGGCGCGACGATGCGCCCGCCTTCGACCCAGAACGTCGCGAAGCGCGTCATCCCCGTCATCCGGCAGGCGATCGGGTCCGAGAAGTTCAGGTACCAGAGGTTGCCGACGTAGAGCCCCGTGTCGAGCGCGGCCAGCACGTCGGCATCTGCGAGCGTGCCGCACGCGATCGTCAGCGACTGCGGCGATTCGCCGTTGTCCGCCCCGTTCGGCACACGCCCGTGCTCGCGCGCGGTGCGTGCGCTCACGAGCTGCCCTTCCCCCCGCCCGCCGACGACGAGCGGCACGCTGTCGCGCCGGTAGCCGTCCGCGTTGAACGCCGGCGCGATGCCCAGCGAGAAATCCTCGGTGATCGACACACGCGGATCGAGCGCGACCTCGCCGGCGTACAGGCGATGCAGCGGGCTGCGGGCGCTCGCCAGCGCACGCGCCGAAAAGCCGCTCCAGCCGAGCAGGCTCGTCATCTCGTGAACGGCGTCCGGCGCGAAATACGCGCGGTAGCGTCCGGGCGCAAGCGCCTTCGGCGTGCGACCGAGCACGGGCAGCCGCGCGGCGGCGGCCTCGACGCGGGCGGCGAACGCCGCATCGCTCCAGTCGTCGCCCGCGTAGGCGGTCTTGATCGCCCGTCCGCTCGGGTCGTACAGCGACCAGCTGAAGTTGAAGTTCTCGACCTCGTACCAGCCGCGGCTGCCGGTCGACGACGCAAAGCCGCGCGCCAGCGTGCCGCCCGCGTAAAAACCGACGAAATCGAGACCGCGCGCGCATTCGGCCACGACGCGCGCGAGCCCGTCCGCATCCGGCAGGCGCCCGGTGCGGTGCGTTTCCTGCAGCCACGACGAGGTATCGAACAGCAGGTGCGGATCGTCCGGCGCGTCGCGCAGGCCGTCGCGCAGCACGGCCAGCGCCGCGGCCAGTTCGGGCAGGTCGGCCGCCGGATCGCCGCAGACGGTCAGCGCCGAGTGCGCCTGCCGCGCCCCGTCGACGAGCCGCACGGACAATCGCCCCTGCGTGACGCGCCCGGTCTGTCGAATCCTGCCGCCGTTGAAGCGGACGAAGTCGGACGTTTCGCTCGAGAAACCGAGCAGGACGGTTTCGGCCGGCGCCTTCAGCCGTTGCGCCTCGTCGGCGAGCCGGGTGAAATGCGCATGCCAGTCGATTCCGGCGCGGCGTGCCATCGGTTCGAATCCCGTCATCACGCGCCTCCGAATACGTCGACATCGGCGAACACGCAGGCCGGCGCGGCGTGGCCGACCCGGATGATCTGCGCGGGCTCGCCCTTCCCGCAATAAGGCGTGCCGTAGATGCCGAACGTGCCCGCGTCGCCTACCGCGCGCAGGCTGCGCCAGAACTGTGCGGAGATGCCGCGGTAGTTCGGGCGCTTGACGACCTGCGTGAGCCGGCCGTTCTCGATCAGTTGCCCGAATTCGCAACCGAACTGGAATTTGTTGCGGTGGTCGTCGATCGACCAGGACGTGTTGGTGCGCATCAGGATCCCGTGCTCGGTGCCCGCGACCAGTGCATCGAGCGACTGGTCGCCGGGTTCGACGTTCAGGTTCGCCATCCGGTCGATCGGCGCGCGGTTCCAGCTCGACGCGCGCGAATTGGCCACACCCGGCAGGCCCGCACGCTGCTGCGACAACGCCCCGCCGAGCAGCCGTTCGAGCACGCCGTTGCGGATCAGGTACTGCTTGCGCGCCGGCGTGCCGTCGTCGTCGAACGCGTAGGACGCGGCTTCGGCGGCCGGCTCGGGATCGAACGTGACGTTCAGCAGCGGCGAGCCGTACTGATAGTGGCCGACCATCTCCGGCCTGACGAAGCTCGACCCTGCGAAGTTGCGCTCGTCGCCGAGGATCCGGTCGAGTTCGAGCGGATGGCCGATCGACTCGTGGATCTGCAGCATCATCTGGTCGGGCATCAGCAACAGGTCGCGCCGGCCGGTCGGGCAGTTCGGTGCGGCCAGCAACTGCAGCGCCTCGTCGGCGACGCGCGCGCCGGCGCCGTCGAAGCCGTAGCGCGCCAGCACGTCGAGGCCGCCCTGCGCCAGCGTGCCCGATTGACCGAGCGAGCGCGTCTGCGTGTCGCCGTCGCCGTGGGCGACGGCGTGCAGCTCGGGCATCAGGAAGCGGAACCGCTGGTCGATCCGGACGCCGTCGCTCGTCAGGTAACACTGTTCGGTGTCGACGATCATCACGCTCGCCGCGCGCTCGACGATGCGCGCGCCGAGGTTCGCCGCCGCGCATTCGTGCGCGAGACGCTCGATCCATTCCGCGCGCGACGGCAGTGCCGCGTCGACATCGGGCGACGCATACGTGCCGCCCGTCTGCGGGCGCGCAGCCTGGCGATGATCGACCAGCGCCCACGGCGCGCTTGCCCGTGCCCGCGCGGTCGCGATGTCGAGCGCCGCCTGCAGCCCGGCCGGGGACAGGTCGGGCGTCGCCGCATAACCCGCGCCCGTGCCGGCCCGCGCCATCAGCATCGCGCCGCGTTCGCGCGTGCGCGAGAACGGCTGCGCGACGTCGTTGCGCACCGCATGTTCGTCGATCGTCTCGTCGACGATGCGCAGCGACCAGAAATCGGCGTCGCTGCGCAACGCCTGCGCTGCCTGTACGGCTCGGGCGCCCGGCGCCCGGTTCTCGTCAATCATCGGTTCTCTCTTGCCTCTGCTGCGGGCCGTGCGCCGGCGCCGGCATGGACGACGCGAGCAGCGCCCGCGTATACGGATGGGATGGCGCGTGCAGCACGTCGAGCGTCTCGCCCTCCTCGACCACGCGCCCCGCCTTCATCACGATGACCCGGTGGGCCATCGCGCGCATCACCGCCAGATCGTGCGTGATGAACAGGTAGCTGAGTTTGTACTTCTTTTGCAGATTCGTCAGCAGATTCAGCACCTGCTTCTGGATCGACACGTCGAGCGCGCTGGTCGGCTCGTCGAGCACCAGCAGTTCCGGCTCCACCGCCAGCGCCCGCGCGATCGCGATCCGCTGCCGCTGCCCGCCGGAAAACTCGTGCGGATAGCGCAGCATCGCCTCGGCAGGCAGCCCGACCTCCTGCAGCAGCGCGGCGATCCGCGCCCGCCGCGCGTCGCCGGTCACCTGCGGCCGGTGCACGCCCAGCCCTTCGCCGACGATCTGCTCGACCGTCATGCGCGGCGACAGCGAGCCGAACGGATCCTGGAACACCACCTGCATGCGCCCGTACAGCGTGCGCCGGCCCTGCGTCGTGCGCAGCGACGCGAGCGGCATGCCGTCGATCTCGATCTCGCCCGACGCCGGCCGCTGCAAGCCGAGCACCGCCGACGCGAGCGTCGATTTCCCCGAACCCGACTCGCCGACGATTCCGAGCGTTTCGCCGCGCTTCAGGCTCAACTGCACGTCGTGCACGGCGCGGAACGTCGTCTTGCCGAGCACCGAACGCCAGCCCTTTGCCGCGATGCGGTAGTCGACGGCGAGTTGCCGCACGTCGAGGATCGTCTGCGCGCCGGCGGCGACCGGCTCGACCGCCCGTTGCGGCGCGCTGTCGAGCAGCCGGCGCGTGTACGGATGCTGCGGCGCCGCGAACAGCCCGGCGGTCGTGCCGGTCTCCACCAGCACGCCCTTCTCCATCACGGCCACACGCTGCGCGAAGCGCCGCACGAGGTTCAGGTCGTGCGTGATCAGCAGCACGGCCATCCCGCGCTCGGCGGCCTCCCGCTCCTGCAACTCGATCAGCAGGTCGACGATCTGCTGGCGCACCGTCACGTCGAGCGCGGTGGTCGGCTCGTCCGCGAGCAGCAGCCGCGGCCGGCACGCCAGCGCCATCGCGATCATCGCGCGTTGCCGCTGCCCGCCCGACAGCTGGTGCGGAAAGCTGTCGATACGCCGCTCCGGCTCGGGAATCCCGGTGCGCCGAAGCAGCGCAATCCCGCGCTCGCGCGCCTCACCCGGGCGCAGCCCCTCGTGCAGCCGCAGGCTCTCGGCGATCTGCTTGCCGATCGTATACAGCGGATTGAGCGCCGTCATCGGCTCCTGGAACACCATCGCGATATCGGCGCCGCGGATCCCGCGCATCTGCTGCTCGGTCTTCGCCAGCAGGTCCTCGCCGTCGAACAGCATCCGTCCCGACAGCGTCGCCTGCTGCGCGAGCCGCAGGATCGACAGCGCGGTCACGCTCTTGCCCGACCCCGACTCGCCGACGAGCGCCACGCGCTCGCCGCGGCCGATCGACAGGCTCAGGTCCTGGACGGCCGCGTTCGCGCCGAAATGCGCGGAAAACCCATCGATCTGCAGCAACGGTCTCGTCATCATCGCCCTCCGCCGAATGCCGAGCCGCGCGTGCGCGTGTCGAGCGCGTTGCGCAGCGCATCGCCCATGAAGGTGAGCAGCAGCAGCGTCACCACCAGCGCCGCGAACGCCGCGATCGAGATCCACCACGCATCCAGGTTGTTCTTCCCCTCCTGCAGCAGTTCGCCGAGGCTCGGCGTCGGCGGCGGCACGCCGAGCCCCAGGAAGTCGAGGCTCGTCAGCGACAGGATCGCCGCGCTCATCCGGAACGGCAGGAACGTGATCACGGGCGTCAGGCTGTTCGGCAGCACGTGCCTCCAGATGATCTGCGCGTTCGTCAGCCCCATCGTGCGCGCCGCTTTCACGTAGTCGAGCGCGCGGTTGCGCAGGAATTCGGCGCGGACGTAGTCGGACAGCACGAGCCAGCCGAACATCGACAACAGCACGAACAGCAGCCACAGCGACGGCGTGAAGATCGACGCGAAGATGATCAGCAGGTACAGGTCGGGCAGCGCGCTCCAGATCTCGATCAGGCGCTGGCCGATCAGGTCGGTACGGCCGCCGTAGAAACCTTGCAGCGCGCCGGCCAGCACGCCGACCAGCACGCCCGATACCGTCAGCGCGAACGCCATCAGCACCGACAGCCGGAACCCGTACAGCAGCCGCGCGAGCACGTCGCGCCCGAACTGGTCGGTGCCGAGCCAGTTGCTGGCCGACGGCGGCGCCGGATACGGGCGCGACGCGAAATAGTCGATCGTGTCGTAGCGATAGCGGTTCGGCGGATAAAGCGCGAAATTGCCGTGCGACTCGAGTTTCGTGCGGATGTACGGGTCGAGATAGTTCGTCATCGCGGGAAAATCGCCGCCGAACGCGGTCTCCGGATAGTCCTTCACGATCGGGAAGTAATAGTGCCCGTCGTAGCGCACGATCAGCGGCCGGTCGTTCGACAGCAGGTTCGCGCCCAGGCTGAGCACGAACAGCACCGTGAAGATCACAAGGCTCCAGTAGCCGAGCGGCTGCGCGCGAAAACGCAACCACGTGCGCCGCCACGGCGACGGCGAGGCCGCGCACGCGGCGCATGCCTGGTCAGTGGTCCAGGCGGTTGAACTGGATACGGGGGTCGACGAGGACATAGCAGATATCCGCGATGAGTTTGGTCAGCAGGCCGATCAGCGTGAACAGGAACAGCGAGCCGAGCACGACCGGATAGTCGCGGCGGATCACCGAGTCGTACGACAGTTGCCCCATGCCGTCGAGCGAGAACAGCGTCTCGATCAGCAGGTTGCCGTTCAGGAATGCGCCGACGAACGCGGCCGGCAGCCCGGTGAGCAGCGGGATCGCCGCGTTGCGCAGCACGTGCTTCCACAGCACGTCGCGCTCGGGCGCGCCCTTCGCGCGGGCGGTCAGCACGTATTGCCGGCCGATCTCCTCGAGGAACGTGTTCTTGGTCAGGATCGTGACGATCGCGAAGTTGCCGACGACCGACGCCGTCACCGGCATCACGATGTGCCACAGATAGTCGAGCGCCTTTCCGATCAGCGTCAGGTCGTCGAAGTTGTCGGACGTGAGCCCGCGCATCGGGAACACCTGCCAGAACGTGCCGCCGCCGAACAGCATCAGCAGCAGCACGCCGAGCACGAAGCCCGGCACCGCGTAGCCGGCCAGCACCAGCACGCTCGTCACGGTGTCGAACCGCGACCCGTTGCGCACCGCCTTCGCAATGCCGAGCGGCACCGACACCAGGTACGTGAGGATCACCGTCCACATCCCGAGCGTGATCGACACCGGCAGCTTCGAGCGAATGACCGCCCACACGCTGCGATGCGCGAAATAGGACTGGCCGAGGTCGAACGTCGCATAACTCTTCAGCATCAGCACATAGCGTTCGAGCGGCGGCCTGTCGAAGCCGAACTGCTTGCGGATCTGTTCGATCTGCTGCGGGTCGACGCCCTGGCTGCCGTGGTAGCCGCCGCCTCCGCCGCCCGCCTCCCCGCCGCGCGCGCTGCCGTGGCGCAACTGCGCGAGCACCTGTTCGACCGGGCCGCCCGGCACGAACTGCGTGACCGCGAACGTGATCGTCACCACCCCGATCAGCGTCGGGACCATCAGCAGCAACCGCCTGAGTATGTATGCGAGCATCGTCGTTCCCCCGTCAGGCCGCCGGCATGGGTTTCGCCGCCGGATGCTTCACGTACCAGTAGTCGATGATCCAGTCTTCGTACTGGTAGGAATTCGGCACGATCTCCGGGTGGCCGAGCGTCGCCTTGTACGCGATCCGCGCATTCGGCAGGTAATACTGCGGGATCAGCGCATACAGGTTGATCAGCACGCGGTCGAGCGCGTGCGTGGCCGTCTCGAGATCGTTGAGCGTGTCGGCGGCGAGCGCCGCGCGGATCAGCGCGTCGACCGCCTTCGACTTCACGCCCGGATAGTTCTCGGAGCCCGGCTGCGACGCGGCCGCGCTGCCGAAGCGGCGCGTCAGCTCCGCACCCGGGATCGTCACGGGCAGGTAGATGTACGTCGTCATGTCGTACTCGAAGTTGTCGAGCCGCTTCAGGTAGACCGCGCTGTCGATCTCGCGCAGGTACGCGTGGATGCCGAGCATCGCGAGCGCCTGCGTGTACGGCAGGATCAGGCGGTCCATGCCGGGCTGGTCGTCGATGATCTCGATCGTCATCGGCGTGCCGTTCGCGTCGCGCAGCGCGCCGTCGCGGTAACGCCAGCCCGCCTGCGCGAGCAGGTCGCGCGCCTGCTTCAGGTTCGCACGCAACGAGTCGGGCGGCAGCGTCGACGGCTGCCGGACCATCGGGCCGAACACCTCCGCGGGCAGCGTCGAGCGGAACGGTTCGAGCAACGCGCGCTCCTTCTCGCTCGGCATGCCGGTTGCCGCGAACAGGCTCGCCTCCCAGAAGCTGTTGGTACGGCGATACTGCCCGTAGAACATCATCCGGCTCATCCAGTCGAAGTCGAACGCGAGCGCGAGCGCGTGCCGCACCCGCACGTCCCGGAACATCGGCTTGCGCATGTTGATCAAAAAGCCCTGCATCTGCGCGGGGCCGTCAGGAAACTCGCCGCGCTCGAGCATGCCGTTGCGGAAGTTCTTGCCGACGTACTTGCGCGCCCACTGCGTCGCGCTGTATTCCATGCGCGCGTCGATGTCGCCGGCCTTGAATGCCTCGAGCGCCGTGTACTGATCCAGGTACAGCTTGAACGACACGCGCGCGAAGCGGAACATGCCGCGTCGCGACGGCAGGTTCGCCGCCCAGTAGTGCGGGTTGCGCACATAGACGATCTGCTTGTCGTTCTTGCGCTGCTCGATCAGGTACGGGCCGCTCGCGATCGGCGGCACCGTCGCGATCTGGTCGAACGGCGGCCGCGTGCCGTCCGCACGCTGCCCCCACTTCGGCGAGAACACCGGCAGGTCGCCCGCGATCAGCGCGGCGTCGCGCTCCGCATGCTTGAACTCGAAGCGCACCGTGTGGCCGTCGACGACCACCGCACGCCTGATGATCGAGAACTGCGCGTTGTACAGCGGCGAGGCCTGCGGGCTCGTCAGCGTATCGAACGAATACCTGACGTCGGCCGCGGTGATCGGGTCGCCGTTCGAGAAGCGTGCGGCCGGATCGAGGTGGAACGTCGCCGACAGCCCGTCGGGCGCGACCTCGACGTCGTCGGCGATCAGCGCGTATTCGGATGCGAGCTCGTCCCAGCTGCGCTGCATCAGCGTGTCGAACATCAGGTTCTTGATGTCCGGCGCAGGCGAGCCGCGCACGAGGAACGGGTTCAGCGAATCGTAGCTTTGCGCTTCGTCGTAGTTTTCGAAATCGAGCGTGCCGCTGTCCGGCGCGTCCGGATTCGCGTAGTCGAAATGTGTGAAGCCCGGCAGATACTTCGGATGGTCGTATTGCGAGATCGCCGGCACGGCGAGCGCGGCCTGCGGCATGACGCCGCCCGACACGAGCCACGCGGCGCACGCAAGCAGCGCGGCGCGCGTGGCGGCACGCATCCGCGCATGCGTGCGCTTCAGGCGCTTCAGGTGCGAGTGGCGCGGCACGCGTGCCCGTCGCCCATTCAACAGTCTCATGGTCAGTCTGTCCGGAAGCGTGCGGGCGCGCTGCCTGCACACGGTCGATGCCTGTGCCGGACGCCGCGTGCCGGCCGCGTCCCGCGTGGGGTTCGTGCTGTACACGATCGGATCAACTGCGCCGCCGCGCGGCCCGGTTGCGGGACGTCGTGGCGCCAGGCGAAAAAAGGCCGCCCCGAAAAGGGGGTAGTGGACGTGGAGCGGCCTGTCCAAAGCCTGTCAGCGCATAACGATCGCCGTCAGAACTTGTACGTCGCGCCGACCTGCGCGAACCGGCCGATGTACGAATACACCGACGTGTCGTACCCGCTCTGGTCCAGCGTGCCGTTCGCGAAGATCGGGTCGTACGGCGGCGTGCGGTTGAAGAGGTTGTTGATGCCGCCGTAGATCGTCCAGTTCTTGAAGCCCGTGTACGTCATCATCAGGTTGAACTGGCTGTACGAGCCGACCTTCGACGGCGCGGGCGCCGGCAGCAGGTTCTGCGCGTACGGGCCCGTGAACTGCCACGTCAGCGCCGCATCGAACTTCCGGTAGTTCCAGTCCAGCGTCGTGTTGCCGCGCCAGCGCGGGAAGCTGCCGCCGAACGGCTGCGTGATCGTGAAGTTGTTGCCCGCGCCGTTGACCGGCGTGCCGCCCGGGAAGCCGATCTTGTAGCTGTTGATGTACGCCCAGTCGCCCGACAGCGTGACCGTGCCCCAGCCCTTGAGCGGCAGGCCCTGGCGGAACGTGCCTTCGAAGCCGTTCGTGTCGAGGTAACCGAGGTTCTGGTACGGAATCATCTTGTACAGCAGCTGGCCCGTCGTCGGATCGGTCACGACCTGCGACGGCGCGCCCTGGCCGATCACGTTGTCGATGCGGATCTTGTACCAGTCGAAGCCGAGATCCGTGTAGCGGCTCGGCGATACCTGGAAGCCGATATTGAAGTTGCGCGTGCGTTCCGGCGCGAGGTTCGGGTTGCCGACGGTGATCGACGTGTAGTTCTGGCCGGTGGCCGGATCGACCTGGATGCCGAGCGTCTGCGACTTGCTGTCCTCGACGAAGGTCGGCGCGCGGAAGCCGCGGTTGTACGACGTATACAGCGTGAGGGCCTTGATCGGCTGGTAGCGCAACGCGAAGCGCGGCGAGAAGGCACCGCCCACGTCCGTGTAGTGGTCATAGCGGCCGGCCTGGCTGAACGTCAGGTTCTCGAGGATCGGCACGTTGATCTGGTAATAGACGGCCGCGACGTTGCGCTGGCCGTTCACCGTCTCGAGGTCCGGGGTAACGACTGCCCCGCTCAGGTATTCGGAGCCCGGCGTCAGCACTTCGCTCTGGTGCGTGAACTGCGCGCCGAAACCGATACCCACGTCGCCGGCCGGCAGATGGAACAGGTTCGGCGTCGACAGCGTCGCGTCGATCGTGTCGAGCTTCGAGATGCCGAGGTTGTTCGCTTCCTGGAACAGCCCGTTGAACGCGTTCGGCGTTGCCGCCGGGTTCGCAAAGTTCAGCGTGCCGTTCTGGTAGATGTTGTTCAGCGCGTTGACGTTCAGCTGGTTCGTGAACACGTTCGACACCGTGCTCTGCGAGTGGCTGACCGACGTCGCCCAGTCCCAGTCGCCGTACGGCAGCGTGAACGACCCCTTGATGCCGGCGGCCGCACGCCAGTAGTTCGCCCAGGTCTTCTGCGCGACCGTGTTCGGAAACGCGTAGGTGAGCGGCGTGGCCGCGCCCGTCGTGTTGTACGGGTTGCTGACCGGTACCGTGTAGTTGAACGGCGACAGCAGCTTCGTCTGCGGATTCCAGACGAGCGCCGGGTTCTGCGGGTTGCCGATCACGTTGTTCCACAGGCCGTCGTTGGTCGTGGTCGTGTTGTAGCTCTCGAGGAAATCCGCGAACGCGGTCGTCTTGTCGTCGATCTTGAAGTCCCCGTGGAGCTTTGCGTTCAGGCGCTCGGTCATCGGCAGGATCGACGTGCTTTCAGCCGTGTTATAGGCGCAGATCGTGCCCGGCGATCCGGACGACAGCGAATTCGACGCGGCCTGATGGACCGAGCCGCCGAACGGGCAGCCCCCGCTCAGTGCCTGCGCGACGCCGCCGGGCATGTTCCAGTACGACGGCGCGAGCAGCGAGAAGCCGCCCGGCTTGCCCGTGAAGTCCTGGTTGCGCGTCGAATCGCGATCGGCCAGCGTGAAGCCATTCGACTTGTAGTAGCTGAGCGCGGCCGTCACGTTGAAGCGGTCGGCGTTCAGGTCGCCGAAGCCGCCGAGCACGCCGAACTTCGTCGTGCCGTCGCCGTTGCCGCCATTGATCGCGCTGCCGAGGCTGCCGTCGAGCTGCAGGCCGCGGAAATTGTGTTTCGTGATGATGTTGACGACCCCGCCGATCGCGTCCGAACCATACTGCGACACGGCGCCCGTCTTCACGATTTCGATCCGCTCGATATCGTTGAGCGGGATCGTGTTGAGGTCGAAGAACGAGTCGACGCTGTTCGAGAAGAATGCGTAAGGTGCGACGCGCTGGCCGTCGACCATCACGAGCGTGTACTTCTCGGACAGGCCGCGCAGCGCGATACCGGCCGCGCCGGCCGCGAAGTTGCCCGATTGCCCTTCACCCCAGCTGTTCGCCGAGTTGGCCGCCGCGTCGCGCAGGAAGTCGGTGACGGTCACCGCGCCGCTGGCCTGGATTTCCTTCGGCGTGATCGTCTGCACCTGCTGGAAACCGGTCTTGTCGGCCTGCCGGATCAGCGAACCCGTCACTTCGAAGCGCTTGATCTGCGCGACCTTGCCCTGCCCGTTCGCGCCGGGTGCGGCCCCGGTTGCCGCGCTCGCTGCCGCGTCGGGCGCCGCGGCGCCCGTGGCAGCGGCGG
>NZ_QOBB01000242.1:0-10139 GCF_024704855.1 Burkholderia sp. HAN2018
CGAGCCCGTGGCTCGCCGCGCACGGCGGCTGGCATCTCGCGCTCGCCGTGTGGGCCGTGCCCGCGCTCGTCACGCTCGCGCTGTGGCGCGCGAAGGCACCGCGCGACACCGTGCACGCGACGGCCGCGACAGCGCCGCTCACTGCGTTCGCCCGCATTCCGCGCGCGTGGCAGCTCGCGCTGTTCTTCGGGCTCAGCAACAGCGGCTACGCCAGTCTCGTCGCATGGCTGCCCGCGTTCTACCGCAGCATCGGCATGAGCCCGCAAGCGAGCGGCAACCTGCTCGCGTGGATGGCGCTGTTCCAGGCGACCGGCGCGCTCGCGATGCCGCTGCTCGCCAAAGGTTCGTCCGACCGCCGCGCCGTGCTGTGGCTCACGCTCGCGCTGCAGGCGGCCGGCTTCGCCGGGTTCGCGACGCTGCCCGTGTTCGCGCCGTGGTTCTGGGTCGCATGCGTCGGCCTCGGTCTCGGCGGCTTCTTCTCGATGAGCCTGATCGTCACGCTCGACCACCTGCCCGATGCGCGGCTCGCGGGCGCGCTCGCCGCGTTCGTGCAGGGCATCGGCTTCCTGACCGTCGCGGCGAGCCCCTGGCTGATCGGCTGGCTGCGCGACGCGGGCGGCGGCTTCGCGACCGCCTGGTGGATGCATCTCGGCGTGATCGCCGCGATGGCCGCGCTGAACGCCGTGTTCTCGCCCGCCGGCTACCGGCACAGCATGGCGCGCCTCACCGGCGCCGCCCGCTAAAGCCCCCTTTCGAATCCGGACGCTTCGCCGGCCGCTTCCGGCAAAGCGTCCAGCCGCCCGCGCGTGGCCGGGCGCGGGCAGTCACGCCTGTCGGCCGCCAGTTCGCTTCACCACATACAACATCGATCGGTATTGGAGACAATCATGAAAAAGCTCGTTCTCGCCATCGCGCTCGCGCTGACGGCAGGCGCCGCCGCCGCGAAGAACCCGGCAGTCCTGCGCCTCGGCGTCGACCCCAGTTATGCGCCGTTCGAATCGCTCGCGCCCGACGGCAAGCTCGTCGGTTTCGACATCGATCTCGGCAATGCGATCTGCGAACGGATGAAGGTGCGTTGCGTGTGGGTCGAGAACGCGTTCGACGGGATGATCCCGGCGCTGAAGGCGCGCAAGTTCGACGGCGTGCTGTCGTCGATGAGCGTGACCGAGAAACGCCTCGCGCAGATCGCATTCACCGACAAGATCAACAACGTTCCGCCCCGGCTCGTCGCGCGGCGCGGCTCGAACCTGCAGCCGACGCCCGAATCGCTGCGGGGCAAGAGCGTCGGCGTCGAGCAGGGTTCGACGCAGGAGACTTACGCGCGCACGTACTGGGAGCCGAAGGGCGTGATCGTCCGCACGTACCAGACGCAGGATCTCGTCTACCAGGACCTGCTGTCGGGACGGCTCGATGCATCGCTGCAATCGTCGGTGCAGGCCGACCTCGGTTTCCTGAAAACCGCGAAGGGCGCGAACTTCGAATTCGCGGGGCCGCCGCTGCACGACCCGAAGACGCTCGGCGTGGGTTCCGCGATCGGCGTGCGCAAGGATGACGACGCGCTGCGTATGCAGATCAACCAGGCACTCGCGAGCCTGATCCAGGACGGGACGTACCAGCGGATCGCGAAGAAGTATTTCTCGTTCGATATCTACAACTGACGGACGCGTAGCGGACAACACGAAGAGGCGTCACGCATGAATGCGCACGCCTCTTCTTCGTTAACCGAACGATATCGACTACGCCGCTCGCTGCAACAAATCCGTCGCGAAAGACCTCGCATGCTCGACGGCTTCCTGCGCATCGCCGAACACACCGAGCTGATCCCAGTGTTCCTCGGCCGCATACGTCCCCTTCACGGCAAGCGCCCGCTGAACGCTCAGCTGCGCTGCGTACTTGCCGTCCTCCAGCGGTCGAGCCGTCGCCACCACCTTGTGCGGCGGGCTCGCGCGCTCCGGCTGAATCAGTTCGACAGCACCGCCGGCCGTGTCGACGTACATCAACTCGTTCCTGGCTTTGCAGTCCGGGCAGTAGAAGCACCAGCCCGCGTCCTCCTGATGGGGCCTGACCTGCCCGCGAGCGAGCACGGCGCGGCATTCAACGTTTTCGCAGATGAACGGCATGGCAGTCTCCGAGGTTGTTTGCGGAAAATCCTAGCATGTCCGCCGAAGGTCAACCACCGTCTTCGTCATCGACATGGCCACGGAGCGTGTGGTGCGGATCGCCGAGACGGTCAGGCTCCCCCCAACCTTTCACACGCCGTACACGCGGGTCGACCGGATGCTCGCGAGCCCGACGTCACCCGGGCTAAACTGTCTGTCCGACCGACGAACCGAGCCATCCTTCATGTTGATCCGCGTTGCAACCCTGTCCGATGCCATCCCGCTTGCCGAATTGAAGCGCGACACGTTTCGCGAAACCTTTCTTCAGGACGGATTCGGCATCGACTACCCGCCGAACGACCTGGCTGCGTACGAGGCTCGAACCTACTCGGTAGAAACGATCACGGGCCAGCTCAACGATCCCGAATGCCGCACATGGGTCGCTGAAAGCGACGACGGCACGCTGGTGGGCTATGCGCACGCGGGGCCGTGCAAGCTCCCGCACCCGGACGTCGCAGAAGGTTCGGGGGAGATCCATCAGATCTACCTTCGGCGGGGTACGCAAGGAACCGGCGCCGGGCGCGCCCTGTTCGACTCCGCGCTGGACTATCTGGCAACGGAACGGCCCGGCCCGGTATGGCTTGGTGTGTGGTCCGGCAACGCGAAGGCGATTGCCTTCTATGAGAAGGCAGGGTTCACGCGTGTCGGTACGTACGATTTCAAGGTCGGGGAATCGACCGATTTGGAATTCATCTATCGGCGCTGAGGCGGTGGGCGGAAACGCGGGCGCAATCAACACGCTGCGGCCAACCAGGGCATCGCCAACGATTCGGCGGCGTTGCCGAACGAACAGGCCGGCCACGCCGGCCCGCCACTGCACGACAACGCCCACCTGCCCGCTCAATAGCGGCTGCGCCCCCACAGCGTCTTCGGCTCCTCGAGCAAATGACGCAACCCGCTGCGCTCGATCGTGATTGCCGCGACTTCGTTCACCCGTTCGAGCACCGCGTTCTCGTCGACCGACAACACGCGCCGATCCTCCATCAGCACCCGTCCGCCCACCATCGTCATGCACACGTCGGCCGCGTTCGCGAAGCACGTCACGCGATACACGGGCATGTTCATCGGCATCATGTGCGGCCGGAACAGGTCGACGAGGATGATGTCGGCGAGCTTGCCGGCTTCGAGCGAACCGGCCTCGTGATCGATCGACAGCGCCTTCGCCGCGTCGATCGTCACCATCTCCAGCACCTTGCCGTGCGGCAGCACGTCCGGGTCGCGGAAATGCCGGCGGTGGTAATGCATGCACTGCCACATGTGACGGAACATGTCGTAGCCGCGATCGGGCGCCGCACCGTCCGACGCGATCGCCACCGTCACGCCCGCATCGATCAGCTCGGGCACCGGGCAGCGCCCGATGATCGACATGATCGCGCTCGGGTTGTGGACGATCGCGGTGCCCGTCTCGACGCACGCCGCGATGTCGTCGTCGGTCAGGTCGATGCTGTGCGACATGAACGACGTCGGGCCGAGCAAGCCGAGCTCGCGATGCGCGAACGCGAGCGTGCCCGCGCGGTGGCCGTCCTGCGTGAACGTCAGCCCGCGCTCGCGTGCGAGCGCGCCGTAGCGTGCTGCCTGGTCGCGGAAGTCGTGCTCGTACCGCGCAAGCTCGGGATCGTGTTCGGGCCCGTACACGGGCAGCGTGAGCGCGATGCGGATCCGGCCGTCGGCATCGCCGTGGCATTCGTCGACGATGCGCTCGCATACGTCGAACATCGTGTCGAAACCGATGTCGCGCGTGTCGCTGCCCTCCGGCGTGTGGCGCGTATAGGCACGCGGCGCGGGCGGCCGCGACGGGCCGACCGCGACGATCGAGCGCGTACCGGTGCGCACGACCGCGTCGCAATGGCGCCGCGCGTAGACCGGATCGTCGACGCGCATGATCGAATTGCCGCCGCCGAGCAGCGACACGCCGGTCGTCACGCCGGCCTTCAGGCGTTCGAGCGCGGCGAGATGCGATTCGGCCTCCCAGAACGCCTCGTCGGACGCGCGCGTGTAGATCGTCTCGGCCGCGGCCGACCACGCATCGCCGTCCGCGCCGCCGATCGTGCGCAGCATCGCGTGACCCGCGTGCGCATGCGCATCGATCAGGCCCGGCAGCACGGCCTTGCGGCGCGCATCGATCGTGCGCGCGGCACGGTAACGCGCCTGCAGTTCATCGGTGCCGCCCACGGCGACGATGCGTTCGCCCTTGACCGCGACCGCGCCGTTCTCGATCACGCGCCGCTGCGGGTCCATCGTGATCACGCAGCCGTTCGCGATCAGCGTGTCGATCGCTTCGCGGTCGTCCTCTCGCATGCCCTCTCGCTTGCCCTCGTTAATCATTGTTCAGTGTCCTGTTGTGGTTCGATGGGTCTTGCTGCCATCCAGTGGCCGAGAGTGGCCGAGCGGCCGGGCCGCCGGGCGAAACCCCGGCGGCCCGGCGACGGCGTCATGCACGAAAAACCGTCACGCCGAACCGACCGGCGCGGCGACCCGCGCCTTCAGCTTGCGCTGCACCGCGCTGATCACGACGAACACCAGCGCGTTCACCGCGAGCGCGACGAGCCCCGGGTTGATCGACGTCAGCGTGTTCGACGCGCCCGGGAACAGCGACGCGAGCGTCACGCCATAGTAGTTCGTCATCGCGATCACGATCGCGCCGGCGACGATGCCCGCGAACGCGCCTTCGCGCGTGCCGAACGGCCGCTTCAGGAAGCTCGAGGCGAGCATCGGCACGAGCTGCGTGAGCAGGCTCGACGAGAAGATCGCGAGCGTGACGAAGGTCGCGCCGCCGCGCAGCACGAAGTAGACGACCACCAGCGTGAATATCGGCAGCGCGATGCGCGCGACGCGTGTCACCTCGCGATCGGTCGCGTTCGGTGCGAAGCCTTCGCGGTAGATGTTGCGCGCGATCGTCGTCGATGCGTTCAGCATGATCAGCGACCCCGGCACCAGTGCGGTGAGCAGCCCAGTGCCGCCGACGATGCCGACGAACCACGCAGGGAACGTCTGCTTCACGAGCCGCAGCAAAGCGAGATCGGTCTGTGCGCCTTCGAGCCCGTGCACGGTCATCACGGCCGCGAAGCCGACGAGGAACAGGAACGCGATCAGCACCTGGTACAGCGGCATCAGGATCACGTTGCGGCGCAGCGCGCGCTCGTCCTTCGCGACGTAGATCGCGGTGAAGCCGTGCGGATACAGGTAGTAGCCGAGCGACGTGAGCAGGATCGTCGAGTTGTACCAGCTCAGGTTGAAGCCGTGCTCCGGCATGCGCAGCAGTTCGGGATGCGCGGCGTCGATCTTCGCGAACATCTCGCCGAGCCCGCCGTAGTAGTGCATCGGCAGGTACAGGCCGAGGAAGATCGCGATCGCGAGGATCAGCACGTCCTTGAAGATCGCGATGCTCGCCGAGCCGTGGATCCCCGACACGACCATGTACACGGCCATCAGCGTCGCGGCGATCCAGATCGCGGCCGCCTGCGGAATCAGCCCGTACGACATCTCCGACACGATCACGCCGAGCCCGCGCAACTGGATCATCAGCAGCGACACCATCGCGAACACCGCGACGATCGACACCAGCACGCCGATCGCGCGGCTGTCGTACTTCGACGCGAAGTAGTCGGCGAACGACACGAGCCCGTGCGCCTTCGCGTAACGCCAGATCGCCGGCAACATCCAGTAGCCGATCACGAACGCGAGGCAGCCGTACGACAGGATGTAGAACGCGGGCACGCCCTTGCTGTAGGTCCAGCCGCTCGCGCCGAGGAACGAGAACGTCGAGAACGCCTCGCCGGCCATCAGCAGGAACGTGAGCAGCGAGCCGAAGCCGCGACCGCCGACCGCCCACTGCTCGAGCGTGAGCTTGCGGCCGCGGCGTGCCGTCACGCCGATGGCGAGCGCGAACACGGCGAACGCCGCGATGATGACGATCGACGCGTTCATCGCGCGTCTCCCGAACGGCCGGCGCGGGCCGCGTCGCGCGCGTCTCGCTCATCGCGCTCGTCGAGATGGAACAGGATCGCGAGAATCGCGGCCGTGGCCGCCATCCAGACCAGGTTCCAGACGAGCAGGAACGGCAGCCCGAGCAGCAGCGGACGCGCCTCGGCAAGCGAGCCGCCCGCATACATCCCGACGAACGGCAACGCCGCCAGCAACAGTTTCAGTTTCATGAGTGCCTCCTCCGGAAGACGCGCGTGTGCGTCAGAACATCAGAACTTCTGGCGGATGCCGACCACCACCGCCACCTGCGACGTCGTCGTCGACGCGCTGTCGGTGCCGTCGATCCATGCCTGGCCGACACCCGACGACGCCTTCTGGTAGAAGCCGTTCACGTACACGTCGGTGCGCTTGGACAGCAGGTACTGCACGCCGGCCGATACCTGGTGGTAATGGCCGCTTTCGCTGGCGCGCGCGACCTGCGTATAGGTGTAGCCGGCCGCCGCCATCAGCGCGGGCGTGACCATGTAGCGCAGGCTGCCTTCGTAGTTGTTGAAACGCAGCGCGCCGCCCGTCGCCTGGCCGAAGTTCGAGCCCGTATACAGCAGGCCGAGCGTTGCCGGCCCGATCGCGTAGCTGCCGCCCGCCCCCCAGATCTGCTGGCGGATCGCGCTCCCGAGGCGTGCACCGAACACCGATGCCGACGCCGGATAGTAGTTATCCGAAGCAACTGCGCCGCTCGCGCTGACCGCCGGATGGTTCACGCCCGCATACGCGGCGCCCGCGTTGAGCGGCCCGTTCACGTACGTGACGCCCGCGCTCCAGCTGTTGTCGTTCGCGAAACCGGTCGAGTTCGAGAAGCCGTATACGAGGTTCGCCTGCAGGCCCGCGATCGTCGGCGACACGTACTTCACCGCGTTGTTGAGACGGAACGTGTTGTTGATGTCGTCGTTGTCGAACGGGTGCGTCGAGTATTGCGCAAGGAAGCTGCTCATCTGCAGCGAGCCGAGGATGTCCTGCGTCGAGTTGTACTGGCGGCCGAGCGTCACCGCGCCCCAGTTCGCGCCGCTCAGGCCGACCCACGCCGAACGCCCGAACATCCGGCCGCCCTGCCCGAGCGCGCCGTTCGCGACGTTGAAGCCGTTCTCGAGGCGGAAGTTCGCCTTCAGGCCGCCGCCGAGATCCTCGGAGCCGATCAAGCCCCAGCGCGGCCCCGATTCGTTGCCGCCCGTGAACTGCCACAGCGAATGGCCCTTCGCGTTGTTCGTGTAGGTCACGCCCGCGTCGACGATCCCGTACAGCGTCACCGTCGACTGCGCGTGCGCGGCGCCGGCAAACAACATAGCGATCGCGGCGCCCGTCGCGGCGCCCGTCTTCCCACCCTTCATTCGCACCATCTCCGTCATCTCCTCTCCAAACCTGCTCATCGATGTTGTGTTTTGTTGGTCCTGCCCATGCATCCCGACCGGGTTGTATAGACAGTCGCTGGATGGTATCCAGCCGCAATCACATCAAGAAATGAAATGTTCAACTGGCCGGCAGTTGGAAATCGAATGAGAGGCGATGGAGGGGAAATGAGCGGGGGTCGCGCGACCCCGCAAGGGAAACGAAAGCACGCAGGCCCGCTGGACGCGGTACGTTTTGATCGGACGTGAATGGCTTGCGTAAGCAAGCTGACGAAACGGCGACGCGCGAGGCGGTTATACGGTTTTCCCTGATAGCCCGTGCATCGGCCGCCGCAACGCGGCATCGAACGGATTGGTACGTGGCCCGATCGCGTCGGCCTGGCGCCGCAGCAGTTCGACGACCATCGGCATCCGGTCGTCACCGAGGCGTGACGCGAGCGTGCCGACGCTCAACGCGCCGACCGGATAGCCAGTGCGATCGAGGATCGGCACCGCGACACCGGCCATCCCGTCGAGCACGCCGCTGTTGCGGCCCGCGTAGCCGAGCTGCCGCACGCGTTCGATCTCGGTACGCAGGTACACCTCGTCGAGCACACCGTAGCCGCGAATGCGCGGCACGTTGAAGCGGATCACTTCCTCGCGTTCGGCTTCCGGCAGGAACGCGAGGATCGCAAGGCTGCCTTGTCCGACACCGAGCGCGATGCGGCCGCCGATGTCGCCGGTAAACGAACGGATCGGAAACGGCCCTTCGCACAGGTCGAGACACACGGCGTCGAAGCCGCTCTTCACGAGCAGGAAGATGGTCTCGCCGAGGCTTGCGCACAGCCTCAGCAGCGCGGGACGGCACAACGTGCGCATGCTGCTCGGGTTGCCGGCCTGCGCGGCGAGCGCGAAGAAATCGACACTCAGGCGGTACAGCTTCGACTGCTCGTCCTGTTCGACCATCCCTTCCGCGATCAGCGATTGCAGGATCCGGTGCGCGGTGCCCTGCGTGAGGCCGACGGCCTTTGCCAGATGCGTGACGCGCACGCCGTCCTGCTGCATGCCGGCCAGCGCGCGCAGGATCGCGAACGCGCGCTGCAGCATGCCGGTGCCCGGTGCGCCGGCCGCATCGACGGCGTCCTCGTCCGGGCGCGGCGCGCGTGCGGCCGGCGACGTTCCGGTCGAATGGGATTCCTGCATGCCGGCTCTCCTCGATGATTTCATTGAACGGAATAAGGTAGCCGCCATTGTCGTCCCGCCGAAATTCCACGGGCATCCGGGTGTGCACGGGATTGACGCGTGCATTTCGCGGCTCGGCCACGCCTCATTCAACGGAACGATCCGCCCGCGATTTCACCAACTGTTCCGGTCAATGGAATTTTTCCGAAATTCCTCCCGTTCATCAGAATTCGAAATTGACGCGCCGAAATATGGCTGGCTAGAGTCCGCCACATCGGTACACCGGCCACGCGGTGTGCGAACCCGGAGCTTCCCATGTCGTTTCTCACGCTTACGGATCTGACGAAAACCTTCGGCGAGCTCACCGCCGTCGCCGACGTCAACCTGTCGGTCGAACAAGGCGAATTCGTGTCGCTGCTCGGGCCGTCCGGCTGCGGCAAGACCACCACGCTGCAGATGATCGCGGGCTTCGTCGACGTCACGCGCGGCCGCATCGCGCTCGACGGGCAGGACATCACGCACCTGAAGCCGAACCGGCGCGGGCTCGGCATCGTGTTCCAGAGCTATGCGCTGTTTCCGCACATGAGCGTCGCCGAGAACGTCGGCTTCGGCCTCGACATGCGCGGCGTCGACAAGGCCGAGCGTGCCGAGCGCATCCGCGCGGCCCTCGCGCTCGTGCGTCTCGACGCGCTCGCGCATCGCTTCCCTCGCGAGCTGTCGGGCGGCCAGCGGCAGCGCGTCGCGATCGCGCGCGCGGTCGTGATCGAGCCGCCGGTGCTGCTGCTCGACGAACCGATGTCGAACCTCGACGCGAAGCTGCGCGAGGACATGCAGTTCGAGCTGCGCGCGATCCAGCGCAAGATCGGCACGACGACGATCATGGTCACGCACGATCAGTCGGAAGCGCTGTCGATCAGCGATCGCGTGGTCGTGATGGAAGCCGGCCGCATCACGCAGACCGATACGCCGTACCGCGCGTACGAACGCCCGGAGAACCGTTTCGTGTCGCAGTTCATCGGCAAGGCGAACCTGCTGCCCGGCACGATCGTCGCGCACGACGGCGATGCGATCCGCATCGACCTCGGGCACGATCTCGCCGAGACCGGCCGCACCGCGCATCTGCCGCCGCGCGAGCGCGACGTGCGCGTGGGCGATGCGGTGTCGGTCTGCATCCGCCCCGAAAAGCTGCGGCTGTGCGCGCCCGACGCGGGCCGCTTCGCCGCGACCGTCACGAGCCGCTTCTTCCTCGGCAGCCAGTGGCTGTACCGCGTCGACAGCGCGCTCGGCGAAGTGCTCGTGTGCTGCCAGAACGAAGGGGCGGAGCCGCTCGCGGAAGGCGCGCCGGTCGGGATCGACTGGCACAGCGACGCGGTGCGCGTGATGCGCCGGGAGGCCTGAATGGGACAGCCTACCCGTCCGCTCCCGACCGACGGCGCGCCGGCCGCGCTCGCCCGCCCGGTCGCGGTTTCCGCCGACGCCGCACCGGCACGCG
>NZ_QOBB01000243.1:0-10143 GCF_024704855.1 Burkholderia sp. HAN2018
GCCCCGGCACCGGTCGCGCCGACCCCGGCCCCGGCTGCCGCGCCCGTTGCGCCGGCCCCCGCACCCGTGAAGGCGCCTGCTCCCGAGCTGCGCGAAGCGAGCCCGCAGGCCGCACTGCAACTGCTCGGCCTGCTGCAGCGCGATGCGCGCTTTATCGACTTCGTCGAGGAAGACATCGCCGGTTATGCGGACGCCGAGATCGGCGCGGCCGCGCGCCTCGTGCACGACGGCTGCCGTGCCGCGCTGCGCGAGCACTTCACGATCGTGCCGGTGCGCGACGAAGCCGAAGGCAGCCGCGTGACGCTGCCGGCCGGTTTCGACGCGACGGCCGTGCGCGTGACCGGCAACGTGGTCGGCGCCGCGCCGTTCACGGGTACGGTCAGCCATCGCGGCTGGCGGGTGGCCGACGTGCGCCTGCCGAAGCTGACGGGCAGCCACGACGCCTCGGTCGTCGCACCGGCGGAGGTGGAACTGTGAGCGATCCGCGCTATTCGATCGGTATCGATCTCGGTACGACCCACTGCGCGCTGTCGTATGTCGACAGCGCCGCGAGCGACGGCGAAACCATCACGCAGCAGGTGCTGCCGATCGCGCAGCTCACCGCGCCCGGCGCGCTGGAGTCGCGCGACCTGCTGCCGTCGTTCCTCTACCTGCCGCATGAAAGCGAACTCACGCAGGGCGACCTGACGCTGCCGTGGACGGCCTCGCGCGGCTTCGCCGTCGGCGAGATGGCGCGCACGCGCGGCGCGGGCACGCCGATCCGCCTCGTGTCGAGCGCGAAGAGCTGGCTGTGCCACCCGGGCGTCGATCGCCGCGCGGCGATCCTGCCGAGCGATGCGCCACCGGAAGTGTCGCGCGTGTCGCCGCTGGAAAGCTCGATCCGCTACCTGACGCACCTGCGCGAAGCGTGGGACCACGCGCATCCCGACGCGCCGTTCGCCGACCAGGACGTGACGGTCACGATCCCCGCGTCGTTCGACCCGGCCGCGCGCGAGCTGACGGCCGAGGCCGCCCGTGCCGCCGGCTACTCGCGGATGACGCTGCTCGAGGAGCCGCAGGCCGCGCTGTACAGCTGGATCCAGAAGAGCCAGGGCGGCTGGCGCAAGCAGGTGCAGGTCGGCGACCTGATCCTGTGCGTCGACGTCGGCGGCGGCACGACCGACCTGTCGCTGATCGCGGTGGTCGAGCGCGACGGCAATCTCGAGCTGCATCGCGTGGCGGTCGGCGAGCACATCCTGCTCGGCGGCGACAACATGGACCTCGCGCTCGCGCACGTCGTCGCGCGCAAGCTCGCGCAGCAGGGCACGCAGGCCGATCCGTGGCAACTGCGGGCGCTCACGTACGCATGCCGTTCCGCGAAGGAAACGCTGCTGTCCGATCCGTCGACCGACGCGGTGCCGCTCGTCGTGCCGAGCCGCGGCTCGAAGCTGATCGGCGGGTCGATCCGCACGGAGCTCACGCGCGCGGAACTCACGCAGACGATCCTCGAAGGCTTCTTCCCGCAGGTCGACGCAGCCGCGCGCCCGGTGAGCCGCGCACGCGTCGGCCTGACGCAGCTCGGCCTGCCGTATGCGCAGGATGCGGGCATCACGCGCCATCTCGCGGCGTTCCTCGGCCGCCAGGTCGCGGCGCTCGACTCGCTCGAGGGCGTGCAGCGCACGCTGCCGCAGGGCGCGACGTTCCTGCACCCGACTGCCGTGCTGTTCAACGGCGGCGTGTTCAAGTCGACGCTGCTCACGCAGCGCGTGCTCGATACGCTCAACAACTGGCTCGCCGCCGAAGGCGCGCCGCCCGCCCGCCTGCTCGAAGGCGCGGATCTCGATCTCGCGGTCGCGCGCGGCGCCGCGTACTACGGCTACGTGAAGCGCGGCCGTGGCGTGCGCATTCGCGGCGGCACGGCGCGTGCGTACTACGTCGCGATCGAATCGGCGATGCCCGCGGTGCCGGGGCTCGAGCCGCCGGTGCAGGCGCTGTGCGTCGCGCCGTTCGGGATGGAGGAAGGCTCGGACGCGGCGCTGCCGCCGCAGGAGTTCGGCCTCGTCGTCGGCGAACCGGTGCAGTTCCGCTTCTTCGGTTCGTCGGTGCGCCGCCAGGACCAGGTCGGCACGCTGCTCGACTACTGGTCGCCGGAAGAGCTGCAGGAGCTCGAGGAAATCCAGGCGACGCTGCCGGCCGAAGGGCGCACCGTCGGCGAGGTCGTGCCCGTGAAGCTGCATGCGCGCGTGACCGAAGCCGGCACGCTCGAACTCGAGGCGATCCCGAGCGGCACGAACGAGCGCTGGAAGGTCGAGTTCGACGTGCGCGGCGCCGCCTGAGCGCGATGAAGCGCTATACGGTCGGGATCGACCTCGGCACGAGCAATACGGTCGTCGCTTACGTCGAGGCCGGTTCCGACGCGATCCGCGTGTTCGACGTCGAGCAGCTGGTCGGCCCCGGCGCGGTGGCCGCGCAGCCGCTGCTGCCGTCGGTGCGCTATCACCCGGCGGCGGGCGAGCTGCCGCCTGACACGTTGCGGCTGCCGTGGACGGTCGCTGCGAAAGCAAACGCGAGCGCGGCCGCCGATCCGCCGGCCGTGATCGGCCGCTACGCGCGCACGCTCGGCGCGCAGGTGCCGGGCCGGCTCGTCACGAGCGCGAAGAGCTGGCTGTCGCACGCGTCGGTCGACCGGCTCGCGGCGATCCTGCCGTGGGGCGCGGCCGACGGCGTCGAGAAGGTGTCGCCGGTCGACGCGAGCGCGAGTTATCTCGCGCACGTGCGTGATGCGTGGGACGCGCGTTTTCCCGATGCGCCGCTCGCGAAGCAGGACGTGATCCTGACGGTGCCTGCGTCGTTCGACGACGGCGCGCGCGCACTGACGGTCGAGGCCGCGCGACGCGCGAAGCTGCCCGCGCTGCGGCTGCTGGAAGAGCCGCAGGCCGCGTTCTACGACTGGCTGTACGGCCAGCGCGACACGCTGCGCGACACGTTCGCCGCCGCGCGGCGCGTGCTGATCTGCGACGTCGGCGGCGGCACGACCGACCTCACGCTCGTCGATGTCGCGCCGGGCGACGACGGCGAGCCCACCTTCACGCGTGTCGGCGTCGGTAACCACCTGATGCTCGGCGGCGACAACATGGACCTCGCGCTCGCGCGCCTGGTCGAGACGCGGCTGACCGAACCCGGCACGCGGCTGTCGGCCGCGAGCCTGTCGCAGCTCGTCGAGCGCTGCCGCGCGGCGAAGGAGCGGCTGCTCGGCGACGATGCGCCGGCGTCGGTCACCGTCACGCTGCTCGGCGCGGGCAGCAGGCTTGTCGGCGGTGCGCGTTCGGCCGAGCTGACGCGGCAGGAAGTCGAGCAGATCGTCGTCGACGGGTTCTTTCCGCAGGTCGAAGCCGGCGAGCTGCCGCGCCGTGCGCGCGCCGCGATCGTCGAATTCGGGCTGCCGTATGCGAGCGACGCGGCCGTCACGCGGCATGTCGCCGCGTTCCTGCAGCGCCATGCGGACGGCCCGCTGCCCGACACGCTGCTGCTCAACGGCGGCGTGTTCCGCGCTGGCGCGCTCGCCGGCCGTCTCGCGCAGACGCTCGGCGCATGGCGCGGCGCGCCGCTCGACGTGCTGCACAACGCGCATCCGGACGTGGCCGTCGCACGCGGCGCGGTCGCGTACGGGCTCGCGCGTGCCGGGCATGCGCCGCGCATCGGCGGCGGGTCCGCGCGCAGCTATTTCCTCGTGCTCGACGACGGCGCGGCCGATTCCGCCGCGCGTGGCGTCTGCCTGCTGCCGCGCGGTGCGGAAGAGGGCCGCGAGATCCGGCTCGACGATCGCACGTTCGCGTTGCAGCTCGGGCAGCCGGTGCGTTTTCACTTGATGTCGACCGTGGCCGAGACCCCGTACCGGCCCGGCGATCTCGTCGATCTCGACGGCGGCGATTTCGTGCGGCTGCCGCCGATCGCGACGGTCGTCGACGCGAAGGCGGGCGGCGACGCACGCGAAACGCCGGTGAAGCTCACCGCGTCGCTGACCGAGGTCGGCACGCTCGAGATGCATTGCATCGCGACCGACGATGCGGCGCGCCGCTGGAAGCTCGAATTCCAGCTGCGCGGCGATGCGCCGGTGCACGGCGACGACGCCGCGCCCGCGCGACATCCGCGGCTCGATCAGGCGATCGAGCTGATCGAGCGCTCGTTCGGCAGTAAGGCCGCAGGTGTCGCGCCGAAAGACACGCGCCGGTTGCGCGCACAACTCGAACAGGTGCTCGGCGCGCGTGAAGCGTGGGACGTCGCGCTCGCGCGCGAGCTGTTCGACGCGCTGCTCGCGCGCGCACGCCGCCGCCGCCGTTCGGCCGATCACGAGCGTGCGTGGCTGAACCTTGCCGGTTATTGCCTGCGTCCGGGTTTCGGTCATCCGCTCGATGCCTGGCGCATCGAGCAGCTGTGGCCGCTGTTCGACGACGGGATCCAGTACGTGACCGACGGGCAGGTGTGGTCGGAGTGGTGGACGCTGTGGCGGCGCGTGGCCGGCGGCCTCGACGACGATGCGCAGACGCAGGTACGCGACGCGATCGCGTTCCTCGAACCGTCCGACGACAAGCGGCGCAAGCTGCCGTTCGATCCGGGCAAGGTCGGCCCGGCCGACATGACGCGGCTGTCCGCTTCGCTCGAACGGCTGCCCGTCGAGCGCAAGGTCGAACTGGCCGAACGCCTGATCGCGCAAATGCAGAAGCCTGCCGAGCGTGCGCTGTGCGCGTGGGCGCTCGGGCGCATCGGTGCGCGCCGGCCGTTTTATGGCAGTGCGCACAGCGTCGTGCCGGCGGAAGTCGCCGGTGGCTGGCTCGATGCGCTGTTCGCGCTCGACTGGAAGCAGGTCGAGCCGGCCGCGTTTGCCGCTGCGCAGATTGCGCGGATGACCGGAGACCGTTCGCGGGATTTGCCGGACGTGACGCGCGACGCGGTAATCAAGCGCCTGTCGGCTGCGAATGCATCGTCGGCGTGGATCGACATGGTGCGTGAAGCGATCGCGTTCGACGAAGCCGACACGGTGCGCGTGTTCGGCGAGACGCTGCCGGCCGGGTTGAAGTTGCTGGCGGGGTGAGCGGCGCGCTGGGGCGACGGTATCGTCCGGATGCCTGAGCGTGCCGTCGATGCTCACGGATTCGACGACCTTGAAAAAACGGCTGCCGATGCATCGGCAGCCGTTTTCGTTTGTACGGATCGTGCGCCGGTCAGACCTGCTGCATCGCCTCACGCAACGCTGCGGCCGACTCCACGGCGATCACATCCGGCGTAACGGCCCGCCGCGCGAGATGAATCCCCGCGAGCATGCAGCGCACCGACCCGCCGGCCAGCTCGATCGTCGGCACGTCGAGCGGCAGCAGCCGCGCGGAGCGCTCGATTACGGTGCGCTGGTCGCGCGTGAGGCAATCGAACGCGCGCCGCGACAGCGCGAGCACACGCCCGTCCTTGCCCGACAATTCCAGCGTATTGCCCGCGAAATTCGCGATCTGCGAGGGATCGAGCGCGATCACCGCGCGCCCCGTTTCGGTCAGGCGTTGCGCGATTTCGCCGCGACGCCGGCTGTCGGCGATCAGGTCGAGGCCCACCATCGCGAATTCGGTGGCGACGCTCATCATCACGTTCGTGTGATAGATCGCGCGCCCATCGGCATCGGCCGTGTCGAAGCAGATCGGCTCGAAATTGAAATGCGTGCAGAAGCGTTCGAGCGCGACCGGATCGGCGCGGCGCGAGCGCGCGGTGTAAGCGATCCGCGCGACGTGGTCGAGCACCATCGCGCCGGTGCCTTCGAGGAACACGTCGTCGTATTCGAGGCCCGAGTAGTCGATCACGTCCTGCACGCGATATTCGGCCTTCAGCATCTCGATCACGTCCGCGCGCCGCTCGCGGCGGCGATTCGGGCTGTACATCGGATACAGCGCGACATGGCCGCCCGGGTGCGTCGAGAACCAGTTGTTCGGGAACACGGAATCAGGCGTGTCGCGCTCGCCGTGGTCGTCGAATACATGCACGCGCACGCCCGCATCGGCGAGCGTCTGCGCGGCGGCCGTGACTTCGTCGCGCGCGGCGGCCGATACCGACGGCAGGTCGGGCGCGCCGTTGCCGGCCGTGCGCTGGAAGGCGTTGTCGGCCGCGGTCTGCGGGTTCGGCAGGAAGCGGTGCGGCCGGATCATCACGACGGCGGCCGGCGCCTGGATCGATACGAGATTCATGACAGGCAGGAACGAAGGGCAGGAAAACGGGCGGCGCACCGGCCGCCCGGGCATGACGGTCAGCGCGCGAACGCGGCGACGGCTTCGGTCACGTATGCCGCGTGACCCTGCGCGATCGCGGCCGGATCGTCGATCAGCGCGAACAGGTTCTTCGGGTCGACGGCCGGCGGAATCAGCGCGATCTCGACGCCCGCGTTGTGCTGCTGCGCGAGCGCATAGAGGTAGCGCAGCGCCGAATAATCCTCGAGCGCGAAGCCGACCGAGTCGAACACCGTGACTTCGTCCGCGCGTTCGCGGCCGGTCGTCTCGCGTTGCAGCACGCGCCACAGCTCGGTGACGGGGAAGTCGGCCGGCATCTGCTGAATCTCGCCCTCGATGCGCGACTGCGGCTCGAATTCGACGAACACGCGGCCCGCATGCAGCACGCCCGCTTCGAGCTCGGTCTTGCCCGGGCAATCGCCGCCCACGGCGTTCAGGTGCATGCCGGGCTCGATCATGTCGGCCGTGACGATCGTCGCGTATACCTTGTCGGCGGTGACGGTCGTCACGATGTCGGCGCCGCGCACGGCATCGGCGGTCGACGCGGCACGCACGACGCGCAGTGCCGGGTACGCGGCGAGGTTCCGCACGAGCTTGTCGGTCGCGCGCGGATCGACGTCGAACACGCGGATTTCGTCGATGCCGAGCAGCGTATGGAATGCGATCGCCTGGAATTCGCTCTGCGCCCCGTTGCCGATCAGCGCCATCGTGCGCGCGTCGGGGCGGGCGAGTACCTGCGCGGCGAGCACCGACGTGGCGGCCGTGCGCAGCGCGGTGGTGAGCGTGAGTTCGGCGAGCAGCAGCGGATAGCCGGTGTCGACTTCGGCGAGCGCGCCGAACGCCATCACCGTGTGCATCCCGCGCGCGGCGTTGACGGGGTGGCCGTTCACGTACTTGAACGCGAACAGCGATGCGTTCGCGACGGGCATCAGTTCGATCACGCCGTCGCGCGAGTGGCACGCGACGCGCGGCGACTTGTCGAAGTCGGCCCAGTGCAGGTAATCGGCGCGCAGCGTGTCGACGAGTTCGCGCAGGAACGTCGTGACGCCGGTTTTGGCGATCAGTCGGGCGGTGGCGGGAACGTCGAGGAAGCGGGTCATGCGTCTGTCTCCATGTTCTCAGTGCCGGTACGGATGTCCCTGGCGTTCTGGTCGACCGGGCGGTGCTTCGGCGCGGCGCGGGCTTGCCGGAAAGCGGCGGCGCGGCGTGTCCGGCCGGTCGATACGTCATTATTTCCGCGAGTCGAGCCAACAAAAAGACAGCAAAAGTGGCAGATTTATCGATAGACTTGGCAGAATGCCAACCAGATCCGGCACTTTGTCAGGTTTCGCTGGCGCAGAATGCGCAGCCTCCGGCACGCTGGCGGCCGGTTCACGTTCAACAGGAAGCTCCGCCCATGATCACGCTCGACGATGTCGACCGGCAGCTCATCGCGCTGCTGCGCGACAACGCGCGACTGCCCGTCGTCGCGCTGGCGAAGGCATTGCGCGTCGCGCGCGCGACCGTGCAGAACCGGCTGACGCGGCTGGAGAAAAACGGCGTGATCGTCGGCTATACGGTGCGGCTCAAGCCGGCGGCGGAACGCCACCGGATCCGCGCGCTGATGTCGATCGCCGTGCAGGGCAACCGCGGCGCGGAAGTGGTGAAGGTGCTGCGCGGGCATCCGAACGTGACGTCGATCCACAGCACGAACGGGCGCTGGGATCTCGTCGCCGAGCTGCATGCCGATTCGCTCGAGCACTTCGATCGCGTGCTCGGCGCGATCCGGTTGATCGACGGGATCGCGAATACCGAGACGAGTATCTTGCTGTCGACGCACAAGGCGTGACGCGGGCGGCGCCTGCGTCAGCCCGTGTTCGGGTTGGGTCGGGCGTCAGGCGTCAGGCGAGTGACGCCGGTTCCGGAAACACCGGCTCGCCCAGCGTCAGCATCAACCGGTTCGCCCACGCGAAGATCGCGACCGCGTGCGACAGGTCGAGAATCTCCTCATGCGTCAGCCCTTCGGCTTCCAGCGCGGCGACATCGCTCGCGTCGACCGTTTCGGGCCGCTCCGTCAGCGCGATCGCATAACGGACGATCGCGCGTTCGCGCGCCGTCGTGCCGGCCGTCGCCGGATCGTCGAATACCTGCTCGATCGCGTCGGTGCGTTTCGCGAGCTGCGTGAAGCGCTGCGCATGCACGGATGCGCAATACACGCAGCCGTTCACGCGCGACACGGCCGTGCTGGCCAGTTCGCGCTCGGCGCGCGACAGCCCGCCGGGGCCGTACATGATCGCGTTGAACACGCCCGAGCGTTGCCGCAGGATCTCGGGCAGGTGGACGAGCAGCAGGTAATAGTCGGATGTCTTCGCTTGCGGGTGGCTCGCGTCGAGCACGGCCAGTTGCTCGGGCGTTGCGGCATCGAGCGAAACGGTGTCGAGCCAGGCGCGCCAGCCGAGCGTGTCGGACGTGAAGCCGTGGGCGGTCGTCGTCATGCGGCCTCCGTTGCAGTACGTGCCTGAAGCGCCTGCGCGGCGACGGCGACGCGCAACTGGTACGCGACGAACGCCACGAGCTGCGACAGCGCGACGATCGCGGGCGTCGTGAGCCCGGCCGACTTCAGCGCGTCGAGATCGGACGGGCGCGCATCGACAGGGGCGAGCGTCAGCAGGCGTGCATGCGCAAGGATCGCGCCGATGCGTCGAGGCAGTGCGTCGAACGCATCGGCGTCTGCGCGTGCGATATCGTCGAGCGTGCCGCCCGCGTCGATCAGCCGTGCACGATAGGTGTCGGTCAATGCCGATGCCTTCGATTTGTGCGCGACATACCGGGCCGTGTGCAGTCTTTCGATCAACGAAAGATCGGGCAGCGCGGGATCGAACAGGGCAGCCTCGCTCAGCCGCGTATGAAGCAGCACCTTTTCGCGCGCGCGGCGCAGTGCGGCGATCGCGTCGCAGTCGCGCAGGCCGGCCGCCGCATCGATCGTGTCCGGCGCATCGGCCGGCGTGATGGATTCAGTCATATCGTTCGGGATTCCTTGGTCATCTATGGGGTCGATGGACGCGCGCTCATGCATCGGCGTCGCGCCATTCGTCGCCTTGCAGTTCCGTGTTCGCGTATGCGACGAGCGCGTCGTAGTGGCGATCGCGATCCGCGTCGAACAGCCGGCTCGCGATGCCGCGCGCGAGCCGCTCGGCGCCCGCGCTGATCGCCGGGATATCGCCGGACAGCTTGCCGTGGCTCAGGCTCGCCGCATGGTTGAAGCAATGGATTCGCGTGACGGCCGGGCATGCACGGGGCTCGCGCTCCTGGAACGAGAATGCGGGGCCGAGATCGGGCGATTCCGCGAGTTCGTCGAGCCACAAATCCGTCGCCGGTCGATAACGATCCTTCCAGCGCCTCACGTGCGAGCCGAACGACGCGAATTCCGCGCGCGTCGTCCAGTCCGAATGAAAGCCCGTCGCGAAGATCAGGAAATCGACGGTGTAGCGCCCGCGCGGTGTCGTCACGTCGAGGCCGTCCGCATGTTCGGCGAGCGTCTCGATCGGGCTGCCCGCATGAAAATGCGCATGCTCGTGACGCGACACGCGCAGTACGCTGTCGCGCGGCGGCGGCGTCTGCGACGTCAGCGCGTAGTGCATGAAACGCCACTTCGTCGCGTCGTCGAGATCCGCGTAGCCGTGCACGAGCCCCGGGCTGCCGATGCCCGTCAGCTTGTTGATGCGCGGAATGTCTGCGCGGCGGAAGAACAGGTCGACGCGCGCGGCGCCGGCTTCGAGCGCGGTACCCGCGTTGTCGAACGCGGACGCGCCCGCGCCGACCACGCCGATGCGCTTGCCCGCGAGCGCCGCGAAGTCGATCGGCTCGGACGAATGGGCCCAACGCGCGCGCGGCGCGCGGTGCGCGACGGGCGGCACGTACG